>JBCCAW010000466.1:0-4886 GCA_039814655.1 Myxococcota bacterium
CACGTCGCCCAGGACCTCGGCGTCGTGGACGCCTACGCGACGCTCGTCTCGGACGACACGCTCTTGGCGGATAGCCTCGCGGAAGGGGCGAGCCAAGTACGCGACCTAGGGGCGAGCCTGCTGGCGGCGCCGGAGGGTCTCGTGGTCATCATCCGCGGCGGCGGGCTCGAGGACGCGCGCTTTCCCATCCCCGCCTCGGCCGTCGCGGAAAAGAACGGCCCCGCAAGTGGGGTGCTCTGGCCGCGGCTGTGTAAGCGCCGGGCTCAGGCCCCATCGACGGCTGCGATCGAGCTTTCGATCTCCATGAGCATCTGCGACCGAGGCTGAACTCCCAGCGCCGTCCGTACGTCCAACACGGTGTCGTCCATCGTCAGCGCGAAGCGGTCTCCGCTGAAGCGAAGAGTGCCCTCGTAGACGGTCGCCGTGCCCGTGGAATTGGTGTAGACGACGCTTAGCTCTGCAAGCCAGAACTGCACGCGAAAACCGTCGTACGAGCCGCAGGGTTCGGGCTGGAGCGTTCGGGCTCGGTCGTCCTGGGCGCGAGCCCGGACAAGGCCGGGGCAGCCTCGACGTCGCGGACGGCTACACGACGCGGGCAAATGCCGCGAGGTCCACGGCGCCCTCGATGCGGCGGGCGATTTCCGAGGCGCGATGGTGCAGTACGGGGAGCGAGCCCCAGCTCCGCGTCTCGTAGACCTCGAGGCCTCGGGGCGTGTCGCGCAGTCGCAAAACGGCCCCGGATCGGCGGACCCGGAGGGTCATCAAGATCGCGTTGCCGGCGTCGTCGCTCGAGGGACGGCTCACGGAGAGACCAAAGCAGGGCCAGGCCACCATGGCGCCGGCCGGGAGCAAGCGAATGGTGGCAAGCACGGCCTGAACGCACCGCCGCGCTTCCGCGCTGAGCGCCGCCTCCGGGCTCTCGGCTGTTTTCTGCGCGCTGCGCGCCTCTAGGGCGAGCGTTTCGAGCCCGGGCGTCATGAGGCGTTCGTCGTATCGTTCATCGTTGAGCATTGCGCACTCGCTTCCCTGTCCGTCGGCGGCGCGTCCAGGCCGCCCATGCCATCGAGGCGGACCAGAAAAGGCCCGCTGAAGTCGCTTCAGATGCGGCACAGCCTCCGCGCTCCGTGCCGGCGCCCGGTCCGCCGGCCGATGAACCCGCACCCCCATCGGCCGCGACATCGAGCCCTGGCTCCGCCATGGCAAAACGCTCGGGGACCCGCTCTCGGAGCGCAGCGACCGGGTCGAGGAGGCCGTGGCCGTACACGGGGTCGTGTCCGCTCTCGTCCGGGCTGGCGAAGAACACGGGCGAGGCCGTCTCGATGAGCAGCGCCTTCGCCTCCGCTGCCGTGAGCGTGGAATCGGCGCTGAAGAGCAGACCGGCCACCCCGGACACCACCGGGCATGCCGACGAGGTCCCGCCGAAGAGGCTCGTGTAGTCGGACGCGTTTTCCCCGTCCGAACCCGCGATGTCCGTGGTGAGCGTGCCGGTGGGGGCCACGAGGTCGAGGCTGCTTCCGAAGTTGCTGAAGGGGGCCGCGTCGTCGAAGAGCGTCGTCGCGCCCACGGCAATCACGCCCGCGAGGCCCGTCAGCTCGTCGTCGTCGAGCTCGCGGCTGTCGTTGCCTGCGGCGAAGACCACGAGCGTGCCGAGCCCGCTACGGCCTTCCGTGTGCAGTCGCTCGATGATGTTCGCGAGCATGGGCGGCGCAGGCCGCGCATCGACGAAGCCCCAGGAGTTCGAGACGACGGCAGCGCCGACTTCCCGCGCATACTCGAAGGCGCGGAGGTCGGCGCTGATGGGCACGAGGTCGTCTTCGCCCACGAGAAGGCGAACGCAGTGCAGCGCGCAGCCGGGGCAGATGCCGGCAATGCCGACGCCGTTGCCCATGCGTGCCCCGACGATTCCGGCGCAGGCCGTTCCGTGTTCGTTGCCGGGCTCGCCGGGTGCAAAACTCGGGTCGTCGTCGAGGCCCGCCACGTCGAGGCCGCCCGCGAACTCCAGGTCCGGGTGCGCCATATCGCAGCCGTTGTCCACGATGACGATGGAGATGTCGGCATCCCCTTGCTCCACCGCCCAGGCGTCTTCCATCGCCAGGGTGTCGAGGTACCACTGGCCGCCGTAGCGGGGGTCGTCCGGCGGTAGCGCCACGTTCGCAAAGCGACGCCGCAGGTAGAGGTCCGGCATGGCCTCCACGACTCCGGGGGCATGCAGAAGAAGCGTCGCGAGCTCCTCGCCGTCGAGCCCCTCGCGCCGGACACGATAGAGACCCCAATGCGTGCTGATGGGCTCGATACGGTCCACCGGCAGGCGAGCGTGGCCCTCGCCCGCCAAGCGAACGAGAGCGTGTGCGCCGACGAAGGCGCCTGGAGACACCTGGCGAAGACTCCCGTGGGCGAGCGTCGCGCCGGCGGTCGGTGGCGCTTCGACAGCTTGGCCGTCCGCCGTGGACGCACCCGCGAGCACCAGGGCCATGAGGACCCCCGTTCGTGTGCCGCTATCGAAATTGATTTTGACTTTCACTTTCATCAAAGCTAGACGTCGCGGCATGCAATGGCAAGCAAAGAAGCAGGTCCTCGTCGCTTTCGCGTTCACTGCCCTCGTGGGCTGCGGCGACGACGATGCCGGTAGCGGCATGACCCACGAGGACATGTTCCCCTCGGACATGCAGGCGCCGGTCGACATGAACGCGACAGACCGTCCCCCACGCGACGTGCCGTGTCAGGACGAGTCCATCGGCGCGCTGAATCTGCTCGAAACGGTGGCCACCGGGGCCATCACCGAGCAGGCGCCGGCGCCCGACTTCGAGCACCTCGTCGACGCCCGGGCCGGCGGCTTCATGCCCAGCGAGTCGTACCTCTACGCGCGCTTCACGGACGCGGGACTGGTCAAGGTCGACTTCGACGACGAGTCCGCGCTCGAGAGCACGGAGTGGGACATCAGCTTCCGGCGCTTCGTGATTCGCTTGAACAGTGGCGTGGCCGGGCCTTCGTACGTAGTCGCGGCGCGCACCGCGGGCGGGTCGACCTTCGACGAGGTCGCGAGCGTTCCCGAAGGCCTGACGTTCCGCGAGGAAGCGTACATGTCCGCGAGCTGCGAGTTCGTGAGCGATGGGTCCGGCATCGGGGCACCGGCGACGGCTCTGAGCAGCTTTTGGACCTACCCCGGCTGTGTGGCGATGACCGGCAACGTTTTCGTCGTGCAGCTCGCCACCGGCCGGCACGTGAAGCTCGAAGTGCTGGGCTACTACTCCCCGGAGGCCCAGGCCCAATGCGACGAGACGGGCAGCATCACCACGGCGGAGCGCGGCTCAGGCAACCTTCGCCTTCGCTGGGCGTTCCTCGACTGATGCGTCGTGGCGTCGCCCTGGTCATGGCCACGGCCTTTTGGCTCGTCGCCCCCGTGGCCGAGGCGCGCCCCGACGCGCCGCAGCCCGGGGAGCTCCCGCCCTTCTTCGACGAAGGTGACGTCGTCGAGACCCATGACGCGCCGGGAGGGCTCGTGCGGGTCCACTTCACGCGCGCGGGCCGCCACGTGGTCGACCTTAGCGACGGCGATGATGACGGCGTGCCCGATGTGGTCGAGCTCGCCGGCGATACACTCGTCGAAGCCTGGGTCTACTACCGGGACGAGCTCGGTTTCCGGGAACCGCTCTCGGACGCTGCCGGCGACCCGAACGGCGGCGACGGCCGCTTCGACCTCTACCTGCTTCGCTTCGACATCGGCGCCAACGGCGCCTTTCGGCGAGAGCGCTGCGGCCCCGAGGGATGCTTCGGGTACGCCGTGATCGAGGCCGACTTTCGCCGGAGGCGCTTTCCAAGCGTGCGCGACGCGCACCGTATCGTCGGGAGCCACGAGCTCTTCCATGCGGTGCAGGCCGCGTACGCTGGCGACCTCAGCGTCAACGTCTCGGAAGGCACGGCGACCTGGGCCACGGAACGCTTCGACGCGCGCCTCGACGATTTCGAAGGGCAGATCGCAGGCTTCATGGCGCGACCGGAGCGTGCCCTCGACCAGGAGCCCACCGGGCCCATCGACGGCTTCAGCTACGGTACGGGTCTTCTCTTCGGTTTCCTCGACGCACGCTTCCCGGGCAACGACTTCGTTCAGCAACTGCTCCAAGGCTCGACGGAAGAAGCGGGGTGGCTCCCACGTCTCGAGGTGCATCTCGGGGACGCGACGGGCGCGGCCTTCGCCGATGAGCTCGCCGTTTTCGCGCGCTGGAACCTCGCCACCGGGCGACGCCGCGCGGCCGAAGGCTACGCGCAGGCGGCCACGTACCCCGAACTCGAGCCTCGCGTCGTCGACCTGCCCTATGCGGACGAGGCCCTTCGCGTGTTCCGCGCCTCGACGCGCTACTTCCGGGCGCCGCTCGTCGCGGGCGCTCGGGAGGACTACCAGGTCGCGCTGGTTGGCGCCGAGGAGACGCTGGCCTCGTTGACCCTGCTCGGCGCCCTCGAAGACGCCACGGGCGGGCTGCGCACCTTCGTGGCCCCGGACCCGGCGCGGGTGCTGGAACTGCGCCCGGCGGGCAACGCCGTCTTTGCCCACGCGGCCGTCGTCAACGGAGCCAGCCAGGGCAACAGCGCGCGGCCGGGGCTCTGCTTCGGAACACCCGCCGAGGTGGATGCCTGCCAATCACGCATGGTGCATGACGCGACCGACATGGGCATGGCCGACGGGGGGCCCGGGGACATGGGCGCGGGCGACGCCGGCGCGGAGCCGGCTCGGGCCTCACGTGGTGGGTGCTCCGCAGCTGGCGCGACGGCGTCCTGGCCGATCTTCGCCTGGGGCCTGGCGGCAAGCCTAGTGCCGCGCAGGCGCCCCCGGCCGGGCGAGCACCGCGATGACCAGCCCAATGAGCGACGTGGGCGGAAGCTCCCCGAAG
>JBCCAW010000054.1:0-17034 GCA_039814655.1 Myxococcota bacterium
AACCCTCTAGGGTGCGGATGCCATGCTTACCTAAAAGAAAAGTATCAACGCTATGTTCGTGGCGAGCTGGTGCTCGAGGCGCCGCTGGAGACCGAAGGCTTCGAGCTTCCCGGGGGCGTCACGCTGGGGCGTGTGGCGCGCGCCGCCCGCGCCGAGCTCTCGCTGCTGCGGGCGCTGAACCCGCAGCTGCTCCGCGGCCGAACGCCGCCGGACCGCGCGGCGGTCGTGCACGTGCCCGCCGCGCAGGCCGAGACCTTCGCCGAACGGTGGACCTCGGCGAACCCGAGGCACCCGGCGCATCGCCCGTACGTCGTACCCCTTGGCGAAGACCTCGGCGAAGTCGCCCGTCGCTTTCGCACGCGGGGCAGCGCCCTCCGCACGCTCAACGCCATGGAGCCCGGAGAGCGCGTCACCGCCGGAGAGACGCTCCTCGTGCCGGCCGTGGAACAGCTCGCGCCGCGGAGCCTCCCTCCCGGCGACCTGCCCCTCGTCGCCCTCCCGCCGCTGGCGACGCCGCCGGCCTCGGCCGGGACCCGGGTCTTCTACCCGGTGCGCCGCGGCGATCGGCTCCCGGACGTCGCGGCCTTCTTTCGCGTGGAGGAGAGCGCGCTTCGGCGCTGGAACGGCCTCGACGCTCGCGCTCGCTTGCAGAGCGGGATGATCCTGCAGGTCTACGCCCCCGCCGAGGTGGACCTCGGCCTCGCGCGCGTGCTGCGGGAGGACCAGGTGCGCATCGTCGAGCTGGGGAGCGACGACTTTCACGATCAGGCGCAAGCGGCGGAAGGCCGCGTGCGCTTTCGCTACCGCTGCCGTGAGGGCGACACGTTGAGCCAGCTCGCGCGACGCTTCGGTCTCAGCGTGGGCAGCATCGGCCGCATCAACGGAATCAGCCGGCGGGCGGACCTGGCGCTCGGGCAGGAGCTGGTGATCTACGCGCCCCCGGAACGCGTCCCCGCGGAGCTCCGCCAAGGCGACGCGGCCCAAGGCGCCGAGTGAGCGCGACGCCGCGACCGAGGACGCCAGCATGCTGACCCTCGACGAAGCCCGTACACGCTTGGCGCAGGACGCGCGCGCGCTGCCCCCGGAGCTGCTCGGCACAGACGCGGCGCTCGGGCGCTACCTCGCCGAGGACGTCCTCGCCCGGGAAGACGCGCCGCCCTTCGACAACGCGGCCATGGATGGCTGGGCCCTTCGCGCCACGGACGTCGCGGGGGCCTCGAAGGGGACGCCGGCGCGCTTGCGCCGCGCCGGCTTCGAGTCGCGCGCCGGCGGCGGCCTACCCCCCGCGCTCGCGCCGGGGGAAGCCATGCGCATCTACACGGGAGCGGCGCTCCCGGCCGGCGCCGATGCCATCGTGGTTCAGGAGGAGGCCGAGGTCCGGGGCGACCATGTCGCCCTGGCCTTCGCGGCGGGACCGGACCACCACATCCGGCGTCAAGCGTCGGACCTCGCGGCGGGCGCGACGCTGCTCGGCGCGGGTACGCGCCTGGGACCCGGGGCGCTGGCTCTCCTCGCCTCGCAGGGTCACACGCTGGTGCGCGTGCACCGGGCGCCGCGCGTGGCCGTGCTGGTGACCGGCGACGAGCTTCACGACGTCGGGGCGCCGCGGCCGCCAGGGACGCTCTACGACAGCAACGGGCCGCTCCTCCAGGCCCTGCTTCGCGAGGCCGGCGCCCTCCCCTCACGCCTCCCGCGCGTCGGCGACGACGCCGACGCGATGACCGCGGCCCTCGCGGGGGGCCTCGCGACCGCGGACCTGGTCGTGACGACCGGCGGGGCCTCCGTGGGGCGCCACGACCACGTCCGCGGTGCCCTCGCGCGCCTCGGGGTGGAGCTCCTCGTGCCCAAGGTGCGCGTCAAACCGGGCAAGCCCTTCGCCTTCGGCCGCCGGGACGCGGTCGCCGTCGCGGTGCTTCCCGGCAACCCCGTGAGCGCCTTCGTCACCTTCCAGCTCTTCGTACGCCCGTGGCTCCGCCGGTCTCTCGGCGACCCGCGGCCCGAGCGCCCGCGGCTTCGCGCGCAGCTGGCCCACGACCACCGCCACTCGCCGGGACGGCCGGAGCTCGCCCGCGGGCGCCTCGAAGCAGACGGCGCCGGGGGATGGCTGGTTCACCTCGCGGCCCGGCAGGGCTCCGGAAGCCTCGGCTCGCTCGCCGACGATGCGCTGGCCCTTTTGCCCGAGGGCCAGACGGACCTCCCGGCGGGCACGAGCGTCGAGGCGATCTGGCTCCATCCCACCACGAGCGGCTGAGCCGCAAGGGCCTGGGACCGTGCAAGGGCCCCGCCTTGGCCCTACGCTTGGGGTTCCGGCAAGGAGCTCGGGGGAAATGCCCCCAAGGCTTTCTCGTCGGCGCGGGTCGTGGCGGGTGTCCCCCTTGGGAACGCGTCGAGCTCGGCGCGCGTACACCTCCCCGCATGCGCTCTCTTCCGCCCTCGCTCACACGCGCCGAAGCCGCCGTCCGGCGACGCCTCCGCGCCCAGCGCGCCGCCAACGCGGCGAGCACCATGGCCCTGGCCGGGCTGGGCATGGCGGCGCTGGCCCTCGGCGTGGCCAAGGTCGCGGGCCCGGACGCGCTGCCCGGCGGGCTCCGCCCTTGGATCGCCGGCGCCCTGGCCCTCCCCCTTCTCGCCGGCGTCGGGGCCGCGCTGCGCCCGGTCGCCGCGCTGCTCCCGGCGCAGCTCCTGGACCGGGCGCACGGCCTCGCGTCCCGCCTGGCGAGCGCGCGGGAGTTCGCCGCCGCGCCGGAGCCGTCGCCCTTCATGCGGGCCGCCATCAGCGACGCCGGAGCCCACGCGGAGGGCCTGGATCCGCGCCGCGCCTTTCCCTTGCGCCGGCCCCGGGACCTCGGGCCTGCCATGGCGCTGGCCGCGGGCGTGATGGTCCTGGTCGGCCTCGACGTACGGCGGGAGCTGCCGACGGCCCCGCGGCCCTCCACCACGCTGGAGCCGCTCCTCGTGGACGCGGACTCGCTCGAGGGCTTCGCCAGCGCCGTCCGGCCCGTGTTGGAGGATCGGGAGACGCCGGAGGAGCTGCAGCGCGCCGCCCGGGAGCTGAACCAAGTCCTCGAAGCCCTCGCGGACCGGCGCCTCGAGCGGAGCGAGGCGCTCCGGCAGCTCCAGCGTCTCGAGGCGCGTCTCGCCGAGGGACGGCCGGCCAACGCCGAGGCCATGGAGGCCGCCCTCCAGGAGATCGGTCGGGACCTGGGCCGGGCGTCCCTGCTGGAGGCGGCGGCGGAGGCCCTCGAAGCGCGGGATTCGGCTGCCGCCGCGGACGCCGTCACGTCGCTCGCGGAGCGCCTCGAGACCGAGACGCCGAGCCGAGCCGAGCTTCGGGCCTTGCGCCGCGCCCTCGAGCGAGCCGCGGAGGAGCGCGAGGAGCGTGACATCGACCGCCTCGACCGGGAGGTCGAGCGGGCCGAGCGCCTGCTGCAGCGCGAACGGGAGCGGAGCGAGGCCGAGGAAGGCGAGCGGCGCCTGCTACGTCGGCGCCAGCGGCAGCTCGAGCGCCTGCAGCGCGAACGAGACACGCTCACGGAGCGACGCCGGCGCTTGGAGCGGCTCCGGCGAGAGCTTCGTCAGAGCGCCGAGGACCTCAACCGCCGGGCGAACGAGAGCCCGAGGCAGGAGGCGCTCCGTCGCCTCGCCGAGGAGCTCAACCGGCACGCCCGCGAGCAGCTCACGGAGGAGCAGCGACAGGCCCTCGAGCGCCAGGCACGGCAGCTCCGGGAGATGATCCGTCGCCTCCAGCAACAACAGCAGCAGGGGGGACAGGGGCAACCGCAGCAAGGCGGCGGCCAGGGCCAACAGCAGCGGCTCCGGCGCTTCGTGCTTCAAGCCGGTGGCCAGGGCGGCCAGCGGGCTCGACTCCGGGTACCCGGCGGCCAGGGCCAGCAAGGCCAGGGCGGTCAGGGCCAGCAAGGCCAGGGCGGTCAGGGCCAGCAAGGCCAGGGCGGTCAGGGTCAAGGTCAAGGTCAAGGTCAAGGCCAGGGCGGCCAGGGGTCCGGCGGCCAGGGCGGCCAGGGCCAGGGCGGACAGAGCGGCGACACGGTCATCGAGCTGACGCCGGGCGGCGGCGGCGACACGCTCGTCGAGATCCCGGGCATGGGCGGCGGTCAGGGAAGCGAGAGCGGCGGCCAGGGCCCCGGCGGCGGCGAAAGCGGCTCCGGCGCCGGCTCGGAAAACGGCGGCGCCATGCTCCAGGACAGCGCCACGGACATCGCCTCGAACGGGCGGAACACGCGCGTCGAGGGCCAGGACGGCGCCGGACCGACGCGCAGCGAGGTCATTCTCGGCGCCGCGGACCGGGGTTTCGCGTCCCGCGGCTACGGCGAGGTCTTCACGGACTACGAGGGGCACGCGGAAGAGGTGCTCGAGCGGGACGAAATTCCCCCGGGCTACCGGTTCTACGTGCGTCGCTACTTTCAGCTGATCCGCCCGCGCGCCGATGCGTCGGGCGCCGAAGCTCCCGCGACGGCGAACGAAAGCGAGACACCATGAGCGAGAGCGACGCCTCCCAGCCCCCCAGCCCAGAAGAGGTGGTGGAGCGATTCCGCGGCGACGTCGCGCGGGTCAAGGACGAGGTCGGCAAGCTCATCGTCGGTCAAGAGAACATCGTCGATGGCGTCCTGACCTGTCTCCTCGCCGGGGGACAGGCGCTCCTCGAGGGCGTCCCGGGTCTCGGCAAGACCATGCTGGTGCGGACGCTCGCGGGCGCGCTGCAGCTTCGTTTCTCGCGGATCCAGTTCACGCCGGACCTCATGCCCGCCGACATCGTCGGCACCACGGTGCTCACCGAGGACGACGCCGGACACACCAAGCTCGAGTTCCGCCCGGGGCCGATCTTCGCCAACATCGTGCTCGCCGACGAGGTGAACCGCGCCACGCCGAAGACCCAGTCGGCCATGCTCGAGGTCATGCAGGAACACTCGGTGACCGTGTCGAATCGTACGCACGTGCTCGAGGAGCCCTACTTCGTGCTGGCCACGCAAAACCCCCTCGAGATGGAGGGCACCTACCCGCTCCCGGAAGCGCAGCTCGACCGCTTCCTCTTCAAGCTCGAGGTCGGGTTTCCGACGCGGGACGAGCTCCACGAGATCCTCGACCGGACCACCGGGAGCAAGACGCCGGAGGTGACTCCGGTGCTCGACCGCGAGGGCATCCTCCGCATGCGCAAGGTGGTCCGGGACGTGGCCGTGAGCCGCGCCGTGCGCGACTACGCCATTCGCCTCCTCGAGGCCACGCATCCGGAGCGCCCCTCGGCCCCGGAGAAGGTCGCGCGCTTCGTTCGCTTCGGCGCGAGCCCGCGCGGCGCACAGGCCCTGCTCCTCGCGGCCAAGATTCGCGCTCTCTTCGAGGGTCGCTTCGCCGCGGCCGTGGACGACGTGCGATGGGCGGCCAAGCCGGCGCTCCGCCATCGCATGATTTTGAACTTCGAGGGTGAAGCCGAGGGCGTGAAACCGGACGCGGTGCTCGACGACATCCTCGCCGCCATCCCCGAAGCGAGCCCGGACTGACGCCGTGGCCGGGAGCCGCCGCCCCCGCGTGCTCCGCGCCGCCGCGCCGGAGGACGACGCCGACCTCTTCGACGACGACTTCCAGCGGAAGCTCGATGTGCTCGCGCTCGTGTCCCGCCGCGTCGCCTCCGGGCGCAGCCGGGCGGAGCGTCGCTCGAAGAAGACCGGCAGTGGCATCGAGTTCGCGGACCATCGCGAATACGCGCCCGGCGACGACTTCCGGACCCTCGATTGGAACGTCTATCAGCGCACGGGCCGGCTCCTCGTGCGCCTCTTCGAAGAAGAGGAGGACCTCAGCGTCTACGTGCTCCTCGACCAGTCGACGAGCATGGGCGTGCGCATGCAGAGCGCCCGCGGCGCAGCGGGGCCGTCGAAGCTCCGCTACGGCAAGCAGCTCGCCGCGGGCCTGGCTTACGTCGCGCTGGCCGGCCTCGACCGCGTGAGCGTGTTGAGCTTCTCCTCGCAGATGGACGGTCGCCTCGCGCCGACGCGAGGCAAGAGCCGCATCTTCCGTGTGTTCGAGTTTCTCCGGCCGCTCCGCGCCGAGGGCGACACGGGCCTGAAGGACGCGCTCCGCACCTTCGCCGCCCAGAACAAGCGCCGGGGCCTCGCCATCGTCATCAGCGACCTCTACGACCCCGCGGGCTTCGAAGAGGGCCTCGACCAGCTCCGCTTCGCGAAGTTCGAGCCCTTCGTGCTCCACCTCGTGGACCCGGCGGAGGCCGAACCCCGGCTTCATGGTGACGTGCGCCTGGTGGACCCGGAGACCGGCGCGGCCCGGGACGTGACGGTCACGCCCCGGCTCCTCGCGCGCTACCGGAAGGCGCACGCGGCTTACCGAAAGCGCGTCGCGGACTACTGTGGCGAGAAGCACGTGCCCTACCACGTGCTCCCCGTGGACGTGCCCTTCGACGAAGCCATTCTCGGTGTGCTTCGCAAGGGAGGTCTGGTGCGATGAGCTTCACGGGCCTCGGACTGGGACCCGTGCTGGCCGTTCTCGGCGGCTTCGGCGCCGCCGTGGTGGTGCTCTACTTCCTGAAGCTGCGCCGCCGGCAGGTGCTCGTGCCCTTCGTGCCGCTCTGGGAGGCCGTGCTCGCGGAGAAGCAGAGCACGCGGCTCTTCGCGCAGCTGAAGCGCTGGCTCTCGCTGCTCATCGCCCTCGCCGTCGTGGCCGCGCTCGCCCTCGCGCTCGGGGACCCGCGCCCGGACGCGGCGCTCCGCGACGGGCGGACCCTCGTGGTCCTCCTCGACGCGAGCGCCTCCATGCAGGCCACGGACGGCGCGCCCGAAGGCGACACGTCCCGGACGCGGCTCGACGTGGCGCGGGACCGGGCCCGGCAGCTCGCCGCAGAGCTGGGCCCCGAGGACCGCATGCTCGTCGCGCAGCTCGATGCGCGGGCCACGCCGCACGGACCGTTGAGCGGCGAGGCGAGCGTGCTTCGCGACGCCATCGATGCGGTGGAGCCCGTGGACGTGGCGGCCAACCTCCGCGCCGGGCTGCGCCTCGCGCTTGATGTGCTTCGGGACCAGCCGGGTCCGGAGATCGTGCTGCTGAGCGATGGGCGCCTCGCCGCTGGGCTCGACCTCGGCGACGACGACGACGCGCCGGCGGAGGCTGCCGCGGCGGATGGCGCAGCAGCCGCGGCGGACGACGCGGCGGACGACGCCGCCGCAGACGGCGTGAGCCCGGCCCCGCTCCTCGCATCGGACCGCCTCGCCGCTGCGCTCGCGGAGCGCGGCGTGCGCTTGAGCTGGGAGCGCTTCGGGCGCGATGGAAACAACGTGGCCCTCGGCGCCTTCGCCGTGCGGCGCTACCCCCTCGACAAGAGCCAGAGCGAGGTGCTCGTCGAGCTCGTCAACACGGGCCCGGAGGCCGCGGAGGTCGAGCTCGAGCTCCTCGGCGACGGCCAAAGCGTGGAGGTGCAGGCGCTCTCCCTCGCGTCCGGAGAGCGACTCCGGCGCTTCTTCCGGAACGTCGCCGGCATCGACGCGCGCCTCGAAGCGCGGCTGCGGCGCACGGACGGCGGCCGCGACGTGCTCCCCGCCGATGACCGAGCCTACGCCATGCTGCCGCCGCGGCGCCGGGCCCGCGTGCTCGTCGTCGAACCGGGGCTCTACTTGCAAGCGGCCCTGCTGCTGGACGAGTACCTCGAGGTGACCGAGGTGACCCGGGCGGACTACGACCCGGAGGAGGAGCCGCGCCACGACGTCGTCATCTACGACTCCTGGGTCCCGCCGCGACCGCCGCGCATCCCGGCGCTCTACCTGAACCCCGCGAGCGAGGACCCGGACCGCGGGCCCTTCGTGGTGACCGGCACGGTGGAGGCGCCCTACTTCGATCGGCTGGACCGCCGCCACCCGCTCTTGCGCTTCACGGCGCTGCGCGACGTGAACGTCGCCGCGGCGTTGACCGTGGAGCTCCGGGAAGGCGACCGGGTGCTCGCCCGGGACGACCGAGGACCGGCGCTCGTCGTGGCCGGGCGCCGGAGCGGACAGCCCTTCGCCGCCTTCCTCTTCGACCCGGACGCGAGCGATCTGCCGCTTCGCGTGGCCTGGCCGCTGCTCTTGCTGAACGCCGTCGACTTCTTCGTCCAGGAAGGCGCAGGATTCGTCTCGAGCTTTCGCACGGGCGAGAGCTGGGCGCTGCCCGTACCGCCGAACGCGACGCAGGTGGTGGTCGCCGGTCCCGCGGGCTCCGAGCGCCGGGTCCCCGTGAGCGTGGGGCGCGCCGTCGTCGCGGGCGCCCGGGCGGGCTTCCACACGGTCCGCGGCGGCGAGGGCGAAGACGCCGTCACGCTCACGGTCGCCGCGAACCTCGGCGCGAGCTCGGAGAGTGACGTGCTGCCGGCCGAGGGCCTCACCGTGGGCAGCGTGCGTGCGGACGCCCCGAGCGCGGGCTCCGCCGATGTGCGTCAGGAGCCCTGGGTGTGGCTCGTGCTCTTCGCGCTCCTCGTGCTCACGCTGGAGTGGCTGACCTACCACCGGCGGGTGACCGTATGAGGCGGGTGGTTCCCGGCCTCGTGGCGACGCTCCTCGCGAGCCTGGGCCTCGGTGCGCTGATCATCCACCTGGTGGGAGACGGCGTCGCCTTCACGCTCGGAGGCGAGGCCTACGAGCTGTTGGCTCCCCGCGGCCTCGTGGCCTTGGCCGTCGTGCCGCTCTTGGTCTGGACGGCGACGCGCTCGCTGGCCGACCTCCCCGGGCCGCAGCGCGTGCTCGGGCTGCTCGTGCGCAGCCTGCTCATCGCATGCCTGGCCCTGGCGCTGGCGCGCCTCGCGCGGACCACGGACGCCACGCGCGTCTCCACCGTCTACCTGGTCGACGTGAGCGAGTCGCTCACGGACGAAGCCCTCGAAGCGGCGCAAGCGCGCTTGGCCGAAGCCTGGGCGGCGCGCGACGAGGACGACGACCTCCAGCTCGTGACCTTCGCCCGGGATGCGCGGCGCGTGAGCCGGGATCCCGAGGCCGAGGAGGGAGCGCCGCCGCTGCTGCGCCGGCACGGCAGCGCCCTCGACGCGGAGCGCTCCAATGACGCGGCGGACGCGGGGCGCGCCTCGAACCTCGAGGCCGCGCTCCAGCTCGCCTACGGCCTCTTTCCCGCGGGCCACCTCCGCCGCGCCGTGCTCCTCACGGACGGTCTTCAGACCGACGGGGACGTGCTCGCGGAGGCCAGCCGCGCCGCGGGCTTCGGCGTGCGCGTTCACGTCGTGCCCTCGCGGCTGGGCGCGCCGCCGGAGGTCGCGCTCCGGGGCCTCGACCTCCCGGAGCGCATCCAGGTTGGCGAGCCCTTTCCCGTTCGGGCGCGGGTCTTCGCCTCCCGGCCGGGCAGCGCGAGGCTGAGGCTGTACCAGGGCGAGACACTCAACGGCCTCGGTGGGGTACAGGACGTGGAGCTCCCCGCCGGTGAGAGCGAGATCGAGCTCCGCAGCATCGTGCGCGTCGCCGGGCCCGTGACCTACCGGGCCACGCTCACGCCCGCGGAGGGCGTCGCCGACCGCTTCGCGGCGAACAACGAGGTGGAGACGACGGTGGTCGTGCCCGGCAAGCCCCGCGTGCTCTACGTGGAAGGCGCGCGGGGCCGGGGCACCTACCTGGCTCGCGCCCTCGGCGCCGCGGACTACGACGTCGACGTGCGCGGCCCCCGTGCGCTCCCGACCAGCCTCCGGGAGCTCGAACGCTTCGACTTCGTGATCCTGAGCGACGTCGCCGCCGACCAGGTCACCCTCGGCCAACAGGGCCTGCTCGAGCGCTACGTCCGTGACGTGGGCGGCGGCTTCATGATGGCCGGCGGCGAAGCGGGCTTCGGCCTTGGTGGCTGGCAGGGCTCGACGCTCGAGCGCCTGCTCCCGGTGCGCATGGACGCGGAGCGGCGCCGGGATCAGCCCTCGCTGGCCCTGGCCCTCGTCATCGACCGCTCGGGCTCCATGAACGGGCAGAAGATCGAGCTCGCCAAGGAGGCCGCCAAGGCCACCGCCGAGCTCCTCGGTCCGGACGACTACATCGCCGTGGTGGGCTTCGACGCGCGCCCGGAGCGGATCGTCCGCATGCAGAGCGCCCGGAACCGAACGCGCATCCTTCGGGACATCGGTCGCCTCGGCGCCCGCGGCGGCACGCAGATCTTCCCGGCCCTCGACATGGCCTATCAGGACCTCTCGGTGACCCGAGCCCGGGTAAAACACGTCATTCTACTCACGGATGGCCAGGCGCCGGAGCGCGGCATCACCGAGCTCACGCAGGTCATGCGCGCGGAGAACATGACCGTGAGCACCGTGGGCCTCGGCGCGGACGTCAACCGGGCCCTGCTCCAGTCCATCGCCAGCCTGGGCGGCGGCCGGAGCTACCTGACAAGCGATCCGCACAACGTGCCGCGCATCTTCATGCGGGAGACGACCACCGTGGCGCGGTCGGCAGCCGTCGAGGAGTACTTTCAGCCGCTGGTGACCGAGCGCGCGGACTTCCTGCGCGGTACGGGCATCGAAGGCGCGCCTTACCTGCACGGCTACGTGGCCACGCGCATGAAGCCGCGACCCGCGCAGCTCGTGCTCCGGAGCGACCTCGGTGAGCCCATTCTCGCGCGCTGGCGCGTGGGTCTCGGCTGGTCCCTGGCCTGGACCAGCGACGTGAAGAATCGCTGGGCCGTGGAGTGGGTTCGCTGGCGCGGCTACAGCACCTTCTTCGCGCAGCTCGTTCGGGAGCACATGCGCCAGCGCCGGAGGCAGCGCCTCGACATGCGCGCCGAGAAGGTCGGGGACGAGGTGCGCGTCGTGGTCGACGCCATCGACGACGGGGACCGCTTCCTCAACGACCTCGACTCCACGCTGCGTCTCGAGGGGCCCATGGGCGCGCGCCGGGCCCGCCCGGGCGAGAGCGATCCGCAGCTACGGCGCCGCCGTCGCTTGCCGCTCGCTCAAACCGCGCCGGGCCGCTACGAGGCGCGTTTCCCCCTGGAGGCCTTCGGGTCCTTCGTGCTCACGGCGGACCACCGGCGGGAGGGGCGCGTCGTCGCCGAGAGCACGGCGCAGCTGGCGAACCCCTACCCGGCCGAATACGCGCGTCTCGAACCCGACGCGGAGCTCCTGGCCCGCGTCGCCGAAGCGACGGGAGGCCGCGTGGACCCGACCCCCGCGCAGGCCGCGTCCGCCGGAGGGGAGTCGCTGCGCGCGAGCGAGGACCTCTGGCCGGCGCTCCTCTTCGCCGCGCTCATGCTCTTCTTGCTGGACCTCTGGCTTCGGCGCGTTCGCCTCTTCGATCGCGATTTCGCCCGCCGCTGAGCCCACCGACCCGCCCGCGCAGGGTCCGCCCGAAGAAATGTGCTGGAAACGGCGGGCGCCGTGCGCAGACCCAGGACGTGTCCTCGCCTGGGGTCGGAGCGCGCCGCGAGAATCCGACGTTTTGTCGAAGTTTTTCGGGCTCGCGCTCAAGTTGTGTCGAGAATGTCGATGCAAATGAAGCGGCTCTTCGGTCTTTTCGATGTCCCCAAGTTCGGATAGGCTCCCGGTCGGCGTGGGTCCGGGGGCGGACACCATCCATCGGGGTCGAGCAGGGGTAGCGAAATGAGCACGATCGAAGAACGCCTCGACGGCGTCGAGCGCTCTCTGAAGCGCGTCGAGGCGCTGTTGAGCGTCCAGCTGAGCACCCCGAACGGGACCCACGCGAACGGGACCCACGCGAACGGAACCGGCAACGGCCACGGGAGCGGGACCCTGTTCGGGCTCGCGGCGCGCCAGGCATCGCAGCAGCTCGCGTCCGTCGACGGCGAAGAGCCGGTGCGCGAGCGGATCACGGAGGCCATGGTTCGCTTGGGCGACCCGGACACGCTGGGCGCGCTGACGCGGCTGGCCGAGGTGGCCCCGAGCCTCGAGTACGCGGTGCATGCGCTTGCCGCGGGCCCCGAGCTGCTCGACGAGCTCACGCACAACCTCGACGACTGGGCGCGAGCGCATGGCCTCGACGACGGCGGTCGGGCCCGCATGGAGGCCGGTCAGCGCGCGTTGATGGTGCTCTCGCAGCCGGCGACGATGCGCAGCGTCGAGCGCGTGGCCCAGGCCGCGCCCTCGCTCGCGCCGGCCGTCGACGGCCTCGCCCAAGGCCTGGGCGATCTCGTCGCACACGAAGGCGAAGCCGCCTTCCGTGCCCGGGTCGCCGAGACCGTCGTGCAGATCGCAGAGCCCGAGGCCCTCGACGCGCTCGCGCGCATTTTGACCCTCGCCCCGAAGCTCGAATACGCCGTGCATTTCTTGGCCGCGGGCCCGGAGCTCCTCGAGGAGGCCTTCGACGAGCTGAAGGCGCGTACCGGGGACTCGCACGAGGCCCAGCGGCGGCTGACGGACGCGACGGAGACGCTGGCGACGCTCTCCGAGCCCGGGACGCAGCGGGCCCTCCGCGGCGTCGTCCGCGCCCTGCCTCCCCTGGCCCCGGCGCTCGACGCGGCCAGCCGCGCCTTGGGGCGCGTCGGCGAGGTTCACGGCGACGCCACCCGCGACAGCATCGAAGAGGTCGTGCTTCGCCTCGCCGAGCCGGAGACGCTCGAGGCGCTCGGCAACCTGCTCGTGCTGCTTCCGAAGCTCGAGTACCTGGCGCACGTGGGCGCCGCGGGCCCGGAGCTCCTCGAGGAGGCCCTGGACGTCGTCCGCGACAAGACCGGGGAGGTGCCGACGGCGGCGCTGGGGCAGGCCGGGGGCGAGCTGTTGGCCGCGCTGATGAGCCCGGACGTGCTCCGTGCCCTCAGCGGCCTCGCCCGCGGCATCGCTGGCCCGCAGGGCACGAAGCTGCTCCGGCGCCTGGACTCGGAGGCGCTGGTGAACCTCGTCGGGTCCGTGGACTTCGACGCCGTCGAGACCCTCGTGCGCTACGCCAAGCCTGTCGCGCACATCGCGGAGGAGATCCCCTGGGGGAGTCTCGAGGCCTACCTCGACCTCGTGAAGAAGCCGGAGATCACCCTCGGCCTGCATCGCCTGCTCGAGCTGGCGCCGAGCCTCGTCGCGCCCCTCGAAGCGCTCCCGGTTCAGACCCGCACGCTTCACCTCTTGGCCAGCGTCAACGAGGCCATCGAGGCGGCTGCGGAGAACCCGCCCCGCAAGGGCGCCTTCGGTGTGCTCGGGGCCCTGCGGGACCCGGACGTGCAGGCCGCCCTCGGCGTCGCCCTCGAGGTGGCCCGGCGCGCCGGCGCCGCGCTCCGTCAGGGTCCGCCCAAGGAGCTCACCGCCGGCGAGTGAGCCGGCCCCTACCCACTGCGCGGTCGGCTCGTCCGGCCCTTCGATGCGACCGAATTCGAGAGTTCCAAGACCGGGGAATAGAGAACCATGACCAATGTACTGTGGCTTCAGGGAGGCGCGTGTTCCGGGAACACCATGTCCTTCCTCAATGCGGAAGAGCCGAGCGCCGTCGACCTCGTCACGGACTTCGGCCTCAACGTGCTCTGGCACCCGTCCCTCGGCGTCGAGCTCGGCGAAGGCGTGGTCTCCATCCTCGAAAAATGCGTGAGCGGCGAGATTCAGCTCGACGTCTTCGTCTTCGAGGGCTCCGTCATTCAGGCGCCCAACGGCACCGGTGCGTGGAACCGCTTCGCCGGCAAGGCGATGATGGAGTGGGTCAAGGCGCTCAGCGATCAGGCCGGCTACGTCGTCGCCATCGGTGACTGCGCAACCTACGGCGGCATTCCCGCGGTGCCTCCCAACCCCTCCGAATCCACGGGCATGCAGTTCCACAAGAAGGACGCCGGGGGCTTTCTCGGGTCGGGCTTCACGTCGAAGGCTGGACTCCCGGTCATCAACATTCCCGGATGCCCGGCGCATCCGGACTGGATCACGCAGATCATCGTGGCCCTTGCCACGGGTCGTGGCGGCGACCTCGCGCTCGACGAGTACCAGCGCCCGGCGACCTTCTTCACGAGCTTCACCCAGACCGGCTGCACGCGGAACATGCACTTCGCGTACAAGGTCTCCACCACGGAGTTCGGTCAGCGGAAGGGGTGCCTCTTCTACGATCTCGGCTGCCGTGGGCCCTTCACGCGCTCGCCGTGCAACCGGATCCTGTGGAACCGCGTGTCCTCGAAGACCCGCGCGGGCATGCCCTGCATCGGCTGCACGGAGCCCGAGTTCCCGCACCATGACCTCGCCGTCGGCACGGTCTTCGCGACGCCGACGACCCTCGGGCTCCCCAACGAGGTCCCCGTGGGCATGAGCAAGCGCAGCTACCTGCAGGTGGTCGCGGCGGGCAAGGGCGCGGCGCCCCAGTGGGCGAAGGAAGACATGTTCGTCGTTTGACGCGGACGAAGAGCAGAGCTGGAAAGAAAGAAAAACGACAATGACCGTCGAAGCAATTGATATTTCTCCCGTCGGCCGCGTCGAGGGCGACCTCGATGTCCGCGTCGAAATCGAAAACGGCGTGGTCGTCAACGCCTGGACCCACGCAGAGATGTTCCGCGGGTTCGAGGTCATCCTGAAGGGGAAGGACCCGCAGGCCGGGCTCGTCGTGACGCCGCGCGCGTGTGGAATCTGTGGGGCGTCTCACCTGAGCTGTGGCGCCTGGGCCCTCGATACGGCCTACGGGGCGACGGTCCCGAGGAACGCCATCATCGCGCGCAACCTCGGCCAGATCGTGGAGACCCTCCAGAGCATTCCGCGCTACTTCTACGGCCTCTATGCCATCGACATGGTCCATGAGAAGTACGCGCAGAAGGAGCACTACGCCGAATGCGTCAAGCGCTTCGCGCCCTTCACGGGAACGAGCTACGAGCTGGGCGTCACCGTCAGCGGCAGGCCCGTAGAAATCTACGCGCTGCTCGGCGGCCAGTGGCCGCACTCGTCGTACATGGTGCCCGGGGGCGTGATGTGCTCTCCGACGCTCACGGACGTGACGCGGGCCTGGGCGATCCTCGAGTACTACCGGAAAAACTGGCTCGAGCCGTGCTGGCTCGGCTGCTCCCTCGAGCGCTACGAGGAGATCCAGACCTACGACGACTTCATGGCCTGGATGGAGGAGAAGCCCGAGCACGCCAACAGCGATCTCGCGCTCTACTGGAAGGCGGGCCTCGAGTACGGCCTCCACGAGTATGGCGAGGGCGTCGGCCGCTTCGTGACCTGGGGCTACCTGCCGCACGAAGACCGTTACCAGCAGCCGACCATCGAAGACCGCGCGCAGGCGGTCGTGATGCAGTCGGGCCTCTACGACTCGCACGCGGACCGGCATCTGCGCGTCGACCACAGCCGGGTGCGAGAGAACCTCACGCACGGCTGGTACGCGGAGGGGAACGGCGACTTCCACCCCTTCGACCGCGAGACGAAGCCCGTGCCCATGAACGGGCACGACTTCGACGGCGCCTACTCCTGGTCGTCGGCCGTGAAGGACGTGGAGCTCGGTCGCTGCGAGGCAGGCCCGCTCAGCCGTCAGCTGGTCGCTGCCCATCAGGGCGCGAGCTTTCAGAACACCGACGGCTTCCTGCTCAGCTGCCTGAAGGCCATGGGCAAGCCCAGCCTTCATCTGCGCCAGCTCGCCCGGCTCCACGAGCTGGGCAAGCTCTACCGCGAGGCGGAACGCTGCCTGCGCGAACTCAAGCTCGACGAGCCCTTCTACATCAAGCCCAAGGCACGCGACGGTCGCGGCTGGGGTGCCACCGAGGCCGCGCGCGGAGCCCTCGCTCACTGGATCGACATCCAGGACGGGAAGATCGCCAACTACCAGATCGTCGCTCCCACGACCTGGAACGTCGGGCCCCGGGACGGCGAAGAGAAGCGCGGACCCATCGAGGAAGCTCTCGTCGGGACGCCCATCGCGGACAAGCACGACCCGGTCGAGGTCGGCCACGTGGCCCGGAGCTTCGACTCCTGCCTCGTGTGCACCGTGCACGCGCACGACGCGAAGACCGGCGAAGAGCTCGCCCGCTTCCGCACCGCCTGACGCTTCGGCGTCATCGCTGCTCCCCCCACGCGATTCGAAAGGCCCCTCCCCCGTGCTCACCATCATCGGCTGCGGAAACCCCGCTCGCTCGGACGACGGCGTCGGCGTCATGCTGGCCAAGCGTCTGGGTGAGCGGCTTCGGCGCCATCCCGTCCCCGGCGTGCAGGTCTTCGACTGCGGCACGGCGGGCATGGAGGTGATGTTTGCGGCCCGTGGGAGTGACGCCCTCGTCATCGTGGACGCTTCCCGTAGCGGCTCCGAGCCCGGCGCGATCTTCGACGTGCCGGGCGAGGAGCTGCGGCGGGATCGGGAGGCCCGGGACGCGAGCCTCTCGCTGCACGATTTCCGCTGGGACGACGCGCTCACGGCCGGGGCACGCATCTTCGGCGACAGCTTTCCCGCCGATGTGCGCGTCTTTCTCATCGAGGCCGAACGCCTCGACTTCGGCCTGGAGCTGAGCGCTCCGGTGACCGCCGCCGCGGAGACGCTCTTCGGTCGCCTGCTCGACCTGGTCGCCGAGTACGCGAGCGCGCGGCACGAGGGCCGTGCGGCGCCCACGCTCCGGCTGACGCAAGGTCGCCTCTACCTCGACGCGGCCGTGCATCGGGAGCTGCTCGAGGGCCGGCGCGGCGTGGTGCCCTTCATGGACCAGGGCCGGCTCTGCCTCATGCCCGTGGACGAGCTCGCCGGCGGTCTGCTGCTCAAGGAACGAACCCCGCGCGGCGACGTGGTCGTCGACCTCGGGGAGGTGCTCCGGGAAAACGGCTGGGACGACTGGGGCGAGCATGCGCTCGAGGCGAGCTGGAGCTCGCGCCTCGGCGCCCTCGCGCTCACGCGCCCTGCCGCGATGGGCGATGGCTCCCCGGCGCACGCCACCGCGGACTCGGACGCCGGCCGCGCGCCGCACAGCCCAACGCTCTGAGGGGGCGTCCCGGCAACGGGGCCGCCCCTTTCCTGCGCCCTGACCCTTAGACTTTTTCTCTCGAAGATCTGCAAACGAAGGCACCCGCCATGCAAGCACCCGCCACCCAGGCCGTCAGCCCGCACGTCCAGGCCGCCGTCGCCGAGGTCACATCCATGGACGTGGACCCGCTGCGCAAGGCCGAGGCCTTCGTCGACCTCG
>JBCCAW010000398.1:0-5601 GCA_039814655.1 Myxococcota bacterium
CAAGGACGACGAGGGCAACGCGAGCGCCGGTGACGCGCTCTACGTCGACGCCCGCGGCTGCTTCGCTTCGGCCCCGGAGGGCAAGCTCGTGGCGCTCGTGGGGGTCCAGGATCTAGTCATCGTCGATACCCCGGATGCGCTCCTCGTGGTGCCACGGGACCGCGCACAGGAGGTCAAGGCGGTGGTCTCGGCGCTCGCAGAGCGAGACGACGGGCGACGGTGACGCCCGGAACGGCGCCGCTAGCCCGCTTGGCGGGGCAGCTCGTCGTGACGCAACCCACACTTGACGAAAATGGTACGAACGGCGCCTTTGCAACGGGCGCATGACGGGTAGTCTGCGCCGCTGTGACTGGGGTGCGTACCGATGCCGACGCCGGCGAAGGGATTCCGGCTGGGGCCGGGATGTTCTCCCTCGTGCAGCATCTTGCGGGCCTCGGAGTGTGGAACTGGGACCTTCGCGCTGACGCGCTGCGTTGGAGCGAGGAGCTCTGCCGCATCCACGGCGTCGCGCCGGACGCGGCGCCGGCCAGCTTCGACGCCTACCTCGAGCTCATCCACCCGGAGGACCGGGACGGCTACGCCGGCACCGTGCGCGAAGCGCTCGCGGAAGGCGCGGGCTTCAGCTTCGAGCACCGCATCCATCGCACGGACGCGATCCCGCGCGTGCTCGAGTCCGTGGGGACCGTGGTGCCCGACGCCTCGGGCCGTCCCGCGCGCATGGTGGGCTGCTGCCTCGACGTCACGGAGAAGCGTGCGCTTCAACGGGAGGTCGCCCGTGCCGAGCGCGAGCGGGCCCTCGGCTCCTTCGCCGCGCAGGTCGCCCACGAGCTGAACAACCCGCTCACCTCGCTTCAGGCCGGTATCGAATACCTCGAAAGCGTGCTCGTGGCGCCGCGCGCGGACGTGGGGCACGTGCTCCGCGACATGCGTGAGGGGCTCGTTCGCATCCGCGACTCGGTGCGCGAGTTGCCGCATCACGCGCACGATCCGGACGTGGTGCGCTTCGCGACGCTCGGGGCGCGCGCTACGACGCCCGCCGCTCCTCCCGCTGCGCCGGTGGCCCTTCGGCCTCGGCGGGTCCTCGTGGTGGATGATGACGCCCTCGTGGCCCGCTCTCTGCGCCGGCTGCTCCGGCCCCACGTGGTGGTGCACGCGCCATCGGCCGCGCGGGCGCTCGGTCTCCTCGAGGAAGACCCGGCCTACGACGTCGTGCTCTGTGATCTGATGATGCCCGGGGGTACCGGGCCCGAGCTGCACGCGGTGATCGCCCGGCGCTGGCCCGAGCTCGACGCGCGCATGGTGTTCATCACCGGCGGCGCATTCACCAAGGAGGCGGCGACCTTCGCCTTCGCCGAGCAGCACCGCGTGCTGCTCAAGCCCATCGACCGTGCCGAGCTGGTGGCCACCGTCGAAGAGGTGGTCTCGCGCACGCAGTCGGCCCCTCGCTGAGAGCGCGGAGCAACGACCCGAACCCTTCCCGAGAGCGTCGGCCTTGGCGTAGGGTCGCCCCGATGCCCCTCTCCGACCTCACCCAGCCCGACGTTCGTCATCGCCTCTCGTGGAAGGCCAACGAGATGCGGAGCGGCGACGGCACCGCCGTCTTCGAGCCGAGCTTCGTGGCCGAATCGGGTAGCCGCGTGTGGGTCGTCGATGTGCGCGACGACGAGGAGCTGACGGGTCCCCTGGGCCATGTGCCGCGGACCTGGCGCATCCCGCAGCGGCGCATCACCGAGGTCGCAACGATTCTCCATCCGGAGACGAGCGTGGTGCTCGTGTGCTCGGACGGGGTGCGGTCCTTGGCCGCGGCGCGGCTCCTCGCATCCCTTGGAATGAACAACGTGGGCGCCATGCGCGGCGGCATGCGGCGCTTCCGAAGTGAGGGGTACACCGTCTCCCGGGCGCCGAGCGTGCTCGGTCGCATGCTCACGGCGCCGGCTCCGGGCATGGGGTCCAACGGCCGGCCCCTGCACGCCATGCGCAAGGAAGCCGGGGGCCTCAGCGCCGATGAGATTCGAGCGCACGTCGGTCCGCCGGAGCAGGTGCGCCGCAAGAAGCTCGCGTCCTTCCTCCTGGCCAGCCGCTGCGCCTGCGTGGATGGTCGCGACGAGGTCGCGCGCATCGGCACCCCCGGCGGTGACGCGGGGGAGCTCGTGCTCGCGCTCGCCGCCGTCGAGCAGATCGGCGGGGCCTTGGACCTCGGCAAGATGACCGCGATCACCCGCACGCTCGCCGACGCCTTTGGCGGCATGTACCACCACACGGACTACAAGGCCTTCAACGCGCTGACGCGGGCGCTCGGCGAGGACCCGCGTTTCGGCGGAGCCGTCATGAATCTCCGCACGGCCGAGGACTGGATCGCCTTCGTCGGGCGACCGCCGGAGCACCTGGAGCAGCCGCTCCTCGAGCATCTGACGGACGCCCGGCACGTGGGGTGCGGGCACCTGAAGCTGGCCATCCAGCGGCCCGAGGATTACGGGGTCCGGCCGGAGCTCGTGAAGTCCTTCATGCGCACCTTCTACGAGCTGCTCTGGGACGGCGACCCGGACATGGAGTGGGTCGTGCTCGGCGGCGACCACGGCGAGGGCGCGCTGGCGAACGTGACCATGGCCGAGCCCTTTGGGCCCTACTCCGGCGTCCCGCTCATCGCGCCGCAGGTCGGCGACGTGCAGATGTTCGTGAACCACCCGCAGGCCATCGCGTTCCTTCGCGACCAGATGGTCCAGGTGCTCGAGCCGAGGGCAGATCTCCTGCCGCTGAGCGGCGGCTCCGGCTCCAAGCTCACGGATGCGATCCGGGAGCTTGGTGGGCAGCAGGCGGGCATGACGCTCAAGCTCCTCGCGGCGGGCCTGCCCATCTTCGGGCTGCACTTCGCGCCGGACGGCACGCTGACGGTGACCGAGGAAGGCACCATCCCGGGGCCCGAGGCCTGAAACGCCTCAGGCCGGGGAGGGCGCCGCGGCCGTCGCCGCTCCCGGGGAGGCCGGCCGCGGGCCCAGCAGCTCGCGCACGTCGGACTCCTCGAGCACCTCGTTCTCGAGGAGCCGCGTGGCCATGGCCTCGAGCAGGTCGCGCTTGTCCCGAAGCATGGCGAGCGCGTCCTCGTAGGCGCCCGCGATGAGGGCCTGCACCTCCTCGTCGACCATGCGCTCGAGGTGCTCGGAGCGCACCGGACGGCCGCCGCGCGTACCGAGGAAGCTCGGCCCGCCATCGCTCAGCGAGAGGTTCGGCAGCCGCTCGCTCATGCCGTAGCTGGTCACCATCTGCCGGGCGAGGGTGGCGACCTTTTCGAGGTCGTTCGAGGCGCCGGTGCTGATCTCTCCGAAGACGACCTCCTCGGCGGCGCGCCCACCGAGCAGCCCGCGGATCTTCCCCACGAGCTCCTCCTTGCTCATGAGGAAGCGGTCCTCGAGGGGCGCCATCATGGTGTAGCCGAGCGCACCCATGCCCCGGGGCACGATGGAGACCTTCTGCACCGGGTCGGCGCCGCGGGTGAAGTGGCCCACGATGGCGTGGCCGCTCTCGTGATAGGCGACGATGCGGCGCTCCGCGGGGTTGATGAGCCGGTTTTTCTTTTCGAGACCGGCGACGACGCGCTCGAGGGCCTCCTGAAAGTCGCGCATGCCGATGAGCTCGGCGCCCCGGCGCGTGGCCATGAGCGCGGCTTCGTTCGCCAGATTCGCCAGGTCTGCGCCGGCCATGCCCGCGGTCATGCCGGCGACGCGCGCGAGGTCCACATCGTCCGAGAGCCGCTTCTTCTTGGTGTGAATCTTCAGCACGGCGTGACGTCCGGCCTTGTCCGGCCGGTCCACGAGCACCTGTCGGTCGAAGCGCCCCGGGCGAAGCAGCGCGCGGTCGAGCACTTCCGGGCGGTTGGTCGCGGCCATCAGCACGAGCCCCGCGTTGGCTTCGAAGCCGTCCATCTCGACCAGCAGCTGGTTGAGCGTGTTCTCGCGCTCGTCGTTCGAGCCCATGGCGTTTTGCCCGGCGCGGCTCTTGCCGATGGCGTCGAGCTCGTCGATGAACACGATGACCGGGGCACGCTTCTTCGCTTCGTTGAAGAGGTCCCGGACGCGCGACGCGCCCACGCCGACGAACATCTCGACGAAGTCCGAGCCGCTCAAGCTGAAGAAAGGCACGCCGGCTTCGCCGGCCACGGCGCGGGCGAGGAGCGTCTTGCCCGTGCCGGGCGGCCCGACGAGCAGCACGCCCTTGGGGAGCGTGGCGCCGAGGCGTTCGTATTTTTCCGGGGGTTTGAGGAAGTCGACGACCTCGAGGAGCTCGGCCTTGGCTTCCTCGACGCCGGCCACGTCGTCGAAGCCCACCTTGGCCTCGTCGTCCACGGCATAGATCTTCGCCTTGCTCTTGCCGACGCTGAGCACGCCTTGCTGGGCCGCGCCCATGCGGCGCATGACGAAGCCCCAGAGAAAGAGAAGCAGCGCCAGCGGCAAGAGCCAGTTGGCGAGGAAACTCGCGAAGAAGTCGTTCTCGATGCGGCCGCGATATTCGATGGCGCGCTCGCTCAGAAGCGGGACCAGGTCGTCGTCGGCGACGCGTACGACGCGAAAGGCCTGCGGCGCCTTCTTCTCGCCAAAGAGGGGCAGGGCCCAGGGCGTGCGCTCCGGCGGCGGCTCGATGTTGGAGTCGCTCGTCGCATGCGCCGACACCTCGTCCTTGGCGACGGGCGGGCCCGGGTCGGCGCTGAGATCGATGCCTTCGCGGACTTCGGCGAACACCTCGTCCTCGAGGAGCACCACGCGCTCGACTTCCCCGGCCGCGAGGCGCGCACGCAGCTCGCTGTAGGCCCGCTCCGGCACCTCGTAGCCCGAGAAAAAGAGGGCCTGGAGCAGGGTCAGCCCGAGGACGACGGCCACGACGTAGCCGACGGAGAAGCGCGTGCGGGTCTCCATGCAGCGGCAGCGTGCGTACGAGGCGCCTCAGCGCAAGGGCTGGCGGCGGCTCGCTGTCGGCGCTACTCGAGGCCCGCCGAAACCCGCAGCGGGAGCTGCCAGGTCGCCGAGCGCCCGAGCCGCAGCCCGTCTTCGAGGACCGGCGCGAGCGCTCCGGCCACGCAGGGTGCGAAGCCCTCGACCTCCACCCCGTCGACCACCAGCTCGACCTTGGGCTCGTAGACGTCGTAGGAGCCCATGTCCCGGAGGCGCGTGCTCATCTTGAGCAGCAGGCCCGCCGTGGCCGTGCGCTCGTGGTTCAGCTCCCAATCCTGGATGAAGCAGTCGGCCATGATGGCCATGGCGTCGTCGCCGCGGAGCCGGCCCACCATCACGTCGTAGCCGCGGGCGTCGGACTCGGGCAGGTCGACCATGATGCCCACGGCGTCGCTCGTGGGCCGGGACGGCTGCTCCGTGAAAAAGCGCTCGGCCGGTGTGGTCGCGTCGAAGGCGGCGAGGGCCAGGCCGTCGTAGCGCATACGTCCGAGGGCGCGGAGCACGGCGGCGCGGAGCGGGTCGCCCGGGAGTGAGCCGCGAAAGCAGGCGTCGGCGCGCCGCGCGGCGCGGTCGCGAAGCGAGGCGTCCCCCCCCGGCCCGCGCGCCGCCCCGGCCGCGCCGCAGACAACCACTGGCGGCCCCCGAACCAGCGCGCGCC
>JBCCAW010000159.1:0-10916 GCA_039814655.1 Myxococcota bacterium
CCGACTAATCTATACTTGGGCGAGCGCGAGGCCCTCGGGCCCGGGACGTTCGCGCAGCAGCGCCAGGCAGAGGTTCGACGCCAAGGAGGCCTCGCCCGCCTCGAGCACGGAGACGCCGTGCAGGCTCGACACCTGCGTGTCCGGGTCCATGCGGCTCGCTCCGGAGGCGTCCTTCATACGGACCCGCGGGAACACGGCGCCCACGCGCGCGTTGAGCGCCGTGACCTGCTCTCCGTAGGGCGCGAGGGCCGCGGTCACCGGGAGGGCGAGCGAGCGCGGGAGCGAGAGCCCCTGGTCGCTGGCGAACCAGGGCTTGAGCGACAGGGTCCCGCGCGGCGCAAAGTCCTTGTCGACGCCGTGGAGCGCCATGACCGCGTCGAGGGCCGCCGGCACGTGCGCGATGTTCCGGACGAGCGCGCCCTTGGGGCTGACCAGCGGCCGCTCCGGCGTGAACACCCCTTCCACCTCGAGGGCCTCGGTGAACCACCGCTCCTTGTCCGCCGCCGCGTTGCCCGAGCCGGAGATGGCCCCGGCGTGGCCCACGGGGCGCGTGATGCGCTCCTTCCAGCGTCCCACGACGCAGGCCACGACGGGCTTCGGGAAACGCAGGTCTCGCTCGTAGTAGCCGCCCGGCTCCACGTACATCACCGCCGCCTTGGAGCGGGGGTCGTTGCCGAGCGCCACGGCCCACTCGGGGGAGGCGTAGAAGATGTAGTGGTCCTTGCCCGACGAGATCAGCGTCGTCGTTCCCCAGCCGGACATGGCGAGATAGCTGGCGATGGTCGACGTGAAGTTCCCGGAGTTCGAGAGCACGGCGATGGAGCCGCGGAGGAGCGTCTCGCCCGGGGTGTCGCCGCCGAGCGCGCCCCCGATGCGCACCTGGTTCCAGGAATCCGCCACGCCGAGGCTGTTGGCCCCGAAGACGTCGATGCCGAGCTGCTGGGTGATCGCGCGAATCGCCCGGGCGTCGTGCACGGGCACCTTCTCCGTGACGATGACGATCTTCCGCAGATCCCGGTTCACGCGCACGAGCTCGTACACACCGTGGCGCACCGCCGCGGGCGGCAAATAGACCACCCCCGTGTCGAAGCCGTGGCCGGCGTCGAGCCCCGCGCGCACGTTGTCGAAAACCGGGAGCGGACCCGCGGGCGTCTCGAGCACCTCGTCGCCACGGCCCGGGGCCGTCCCGAAGACGACGTTGCCTCCGGAGAAGGCATGGCTCGTGGGCGTCACGGAGCGGCTCTCGTTGCCGAGGACGTTCAGCACGCAGACGCGGTCCGCGCGCGTCGCGACCTCCGCGAGTGAGCGAATGCCCACGTAGTAGGGGAAATGCGGCAAACCGCGCGGGCCCATGGTCGTCTCCTCAGCCATGCGGAAGGCCCAGCTTCGCCTCGAGCTCCCGGCGACCGCCGGAGCGCATCCAGGCGTTCACCTGGCGCGCGTACTCGCACACGCCGCTCATGTCGCTGTCGAAACCGAAGAAGCGGTAGGGCAAACCGAGGGCCTCGCAGGTGTCTCGGAGCGCGCCCATGCCTTGCACCACGTTCGGGCCGCCGCGACCGGCGACCACGAAGACCGGGCTCGGCCCCGCGCGGCCGAACTCTTCGCGTAGCGCGTCTGCGATGGCCCGGAAGGTGACGTGAATGTCCGTGTTGTTCGCCTTGCCACCGATGACGAAGAGCACGTTCGACTGGCGGAGGAAGGTGCGGAGGCAGATGGACGCGACGCCGCGCATTTTCTCGTAGGGCGGGTTGCCTCCGAAATCGCTGGAGATGTTCGCGTCGTCCCCGAGGAGCTCCGTCACCAGCGAGTTCGCGCCGCCGCCGAAGGTGAGCGGCAGGATGTCGCCCTCCGGGTTGATGACGTAGACGTCACTCTGTCCTTGGTAGGTCCGAAGCCGGTTGACCTCTTGCTCGAAGGGCGAGGTGCCCACGTCGAAGAGCCCCGGCGGCAGATCGAGGCGAGCGACGCGCGGGTCGTCCTGGTCGAACTCGGCCTTGAAGTCGCAGGCCACGGGCACGAGCCGGCCGCCCTCGCTGGGGCGCATGCGGATCGGGTTGAGCTCGAGGAGCTTCATGCCGTAGCCGTGGAAGAGATCCCAGAGCCGCGGCAGCGCCTGGACCAGCGGCGAGAGGATCTCCCGCGGCGCGCCGAGGTCCGTCAGCGCGTTGGCGACGACGAAGGCCTTGAGGCCCGTCAGCGCCTCGAAGGGCACCTCCGCCACGTCCGAGGGGTCCACCTCTTCGATGTCCACGCCGCCGCGATGGGAGAGCGTGATGGCCGGCGCGCGGAAGCGCGTCGAATCCGAGAGGCTGAAGTAGACCTCGTGCGTCGCCGGCACGGCCGCCTCGAAGGTGACGCCGTGGGCCTTGGCGCGGAAGGGCCCGGAGGCGTGCTCGACGAAGTAGAGGCGCTCCTTCTCCCGGAGCGCCGTCTCGAGGTCCCGGGCCCGGCCGATGAGCCCGGCCTTGCCCTTCTTGCCGATGCCGCCACGAAAGGCCGGCTTGATGAAGACCTCCCCATGGCGGGCGATCAGGTCCGCGATCTCCGCATCGCTGGCCTCCGGTCCGAGGACCTCGGACCGCGGAAAGTCGACATAGGACAGCAGCCGTGCCCCGTAGCGCATCCCCGTGAGCTGCACGCCATCCTCCAAGCTGTGCGCGCACCCCGGTGCGCGCGACCGGACCCTACCCCATGCAGCGCACGCCGGTGCACTCCCACCGGGGGACCGCTGCTACGATGGAGGGCCGCCGCGAATCCGGCCGCCGGCCCTGGCGGCCCCACGAGTGTCCCGACCATGCTCACCTTCCCCGAGCCTCCCAAGGAATACGGCAGTGTCTATCTCGAAGACACGGACGCGCCGTTGCCGGGAACGCTGAACCACAACACGCGATACATTCACCTGGGCATCATCGCGAAAGGCGGAAAGTCCGTCATCAGTCGCGTGAAGGACCGGCATTTGAATCGCCTCGTTGCGCACAAGATGCTGCGTCCGGAGTTCACGGACGACCCCATCGAGAACACCCGGCTCCTCCGCGAGGCCCGCGTGTCGGCGATGCTGCAGCATCCCTACACCATTCCGACCTACGAAATCGGTCGCGACAGCCGGGGACGCCTCTACTTCACGATGAAGCTGGTGCATGGCTTCACGCTCCGGGAGGTCATGGAATACCGAGAGCGCTACGACCTGCGGCAGCTCATGGAGGTCATGGAGCAGGTCGCTCGCGCGCTCGCCTATGCCCACGACCACGGCGTCGCGCACCGGGACATCAAGCCGGAGAACATTCTCATCGGCCCCTACGGTGAGGTTCTCATCCTCGACTGGGGTCTCGCCAAGGTCTGGCACAAAGACGGCAGCCCCGAGGAAAACGACGTCGCGGAAGGCGAGCTGATGGACGAAGTCCCGGCGACGCCGGAGGCTCGTCGCCGACCTCTCCGAGGCGAGGAGAAGACCATTACGGGTCGCGGCAAGCTCCAGGGCACGCTGCTTTACATGTCGCCGGAGCAAATCCAGCGAGACCCGAACATCGGCTTCAGCACGGACATCTACAGTGTCGGCTCCGTGATGTACGAGCTGCTCACGGGCCAGCCGCCCTTCGAGGGCACGCAGGTCTACGAGATCCTCGACCGGGTGAAGAACGACCCGCCCAAGAGCCCCTCGGAGGTCAGCGCGCTGCCGGTGCCCAGCTCACTGGAAGAGCTCTGCATGCACTGCCTGGAGAAGAAGCCCGACGACCGGCCAGCGTCCATGGACGAGGTGCTCCTCTCGCTCCAGGGCGACTGGGACGCCGAGCTCCTCGGCGGGCGGCGCCGAGGCCGCCGATGAAAAAACCCGGGGCAGTCTCCCGCCCCGGGTTCCCATGACACCCGGACGCTGCCCGGGCTGGCGCGCCCTCAGGCCAGCGCTTCCTTCGTGATGCGCACGATGACCGCGGCCACCTTGTACGGGTCGGCGTTGGACGCAGGGCGACGGTCTTCGAGGCGCCCCTTCCAGCCGTCTTCGACGGTGCTGATGGGGATGCGAATGGACGCCCCCCGGTCCGACACGCCGTAGCTGTACTGGTCGATGGACTGGGTCTCGTGCTTGCCCGTCAGGCGCTGGTCGTTGTGGGCGCCGTAGACTCGGATGCACGCGGGGATGTTCTTCGGCTTCCCGAACTCATCGCAGACCTTGGTAAACACGCCCTCGTCGCCGTTGTCACGCATGGCGCCGTTGGAGAAGTTCGCGTGCATGCCGGAGCCGTTCCAGTCGGCTTCGCCCAGGGGCTTCGGGTGCCAGTCGATGGCCAGGTCGTACTTCTCGGCGGTGCGCTCGAGGAGGTACCGGGCGAGCCAAATCTGGTCACCGGCCGCCTTGGCGCTCTTGGCGAAGACCTGGAACTCCCACTGACCCGCGGCGACCTCGGCGTTGATGCCCTCGACGTTGAGGCCGGCCTCGAGGCACACGTCCAGATGCTCCTCGATGAGGTCGCGGCCGTAAGCGTTCCGCGCGCCCACGGAGCAGTAGTAGGGGCCCTGGGGAGGCGGGTAGCCGCCGGCGGGGAAGCCCGGAGGCAGGTTGGTCTTCGGGTCCCACAGAAAGTACTCCTGCTCGAAGCCGAACCAGAAGTCGTCGTCGTCGTCCTGGATGGTCGCCCGACCGTTCGACTCGTGCGGCGTGCCGTCGGCGTTGAGGACCTCGGTCATGACGAGGTAGCCGTTCTTGCGACCGGGATCGGGAATGATGGCGACGGGCTTCAGAAGGCAGTCCGACGAGCTCCCCTCCGCCTGCTCCGTGGAACTTCCGTCGAAGACCCACATGGGACAGTCCTCGAGCTTGCCGCTGAAATCAGAGCGCACCATGGTTTTGCTGCGCAGGCTCTGCGTGGGCTTGTAGCCGTCGAGCCAGATGTATTCCAACTTGCTTTTCATTCTGAACTTCTCCGGAAGATGGCGTAGCGCCTTGGTTTTCCCCGGGGTCGATCCGGGCCCCGCGAAAACGGGGGGAAGATAGCGAAGGGCAGGAGCCTTGGGGAGCTCGCAGCGCCGACGGTCGAGCCGGTGGGCGCCAGGACCCTCGGCCGTCTCGCCGCCCCGGCGCTGCAGGGTGGTCAGGAGGAGGTTAAGGACTCGGGTTTCCGGAAGATTTCCGGCATGTGTTGACCCGGGTAAATGTGCGCCTAGCCGCGCGACACGTCGGGGTGGGGGTCTAGAGCGCCGCTTCCAGGAGGAACCCGCCGAATCCGCCGAGCTTGGCGGCGCTGCGCGGCGCCTGGCCCGGGTGGGTCCAGAGGAGCCCGCCGGTGAGGCTGAGACCCCAGCGCTCGGAGAGCTCGAAGCCGACCTCGGCCGGCAGCTCGAGTTGGGGACCTACCCAGCCGAAGGCCGTGTTGCCCTGCCGGTCCCGGGCCATGGCGAGCGCCACGCCCACACCCCCGGAGAGACGCAAAAGGCCCCACGGCGCGACGAGCAGTGCTCGGCCGCCGAAGGCTCCATGGGCGCCGCCCTCCGGCGCCGTGCCGAGTCGGAGCGTGCCCTCCAGGCGAAGCCAGGGCAGGACGAAGCCGCCGAGGGCCAGGTCGAGCGTATGCGAAGCCGTTCGCGCGTAGAGCGTCTGCGCCCGCGGCACACGCTCGTAGCGGTAGCCCGCGCGGAGCGAAAGGCCCGTCCGGCGCAGCCGCGGTCGGAAGGGGTGGCCGCGAAACTCGACGTCGACCTCCCCCAGCGTCGTCCGCTCCTCGCGGCAGCCTCCCCCCGCGAGGTGCTCGAGCGCCGCGAGCTGCCGGCGCACGTCGGCCAGCAGCCCCGGCTTGACCGGTCCCAGAGCGCGTCGTTCCTCGAGGATCGTCGTCAGGGCCCCGGCGCGGTTCGCGATGCGGTCCCAGCACGCGCGCTGCGCGGGGGTCTGGTCCGGCTCGTAGAGCTGGTGAACCCAGTGCGAGTGCTTGCCCGCCAGCGTTCGCTCGAGCGCCGCCGCCGCCGACGGTTGTGCGGCAGCCAGCCCCGCCTTCGCGAGCGAGCCGAGCACGACGAGCACGACGAGCACGACGCGCCTACTGCGCATGAACCCGGGACGTGTCGGCGCGCGCTGTCTCGGCGCCGCCTCGCTTCGCATGTTCTTCCTCGCCACCCGACCGCGTGCCAGCACGGAGATTCGGTGCCTCGAGCCGGCGAGTTTGGCTCATTTCCGTGCGTTGGCCAGCAGATCGCCGCCCTTCGGAGCGCGGCCTAGATCGCGCCGCCAAGGAAGGGCAGCAGGCCGCGCAGGTCCTGATCGTTGAAGCGGAACTGCAGGCCCGCGAAGAAGTCGCGGCCGTTGATACCGCTGCCGGCGCCGTTCAAGGCGTCGTCGATGCCTGCCACGATGTAGAGCTTCTTCACGAGCTCGAAGCCCGCACGGACCCGGAGCCGGGGCAGGAAGTTCTCGCCAAAGGCGAACATGTCCGTGTTGAGCTCGAAGCGATCGTCGAAGACGTGCAGGTCGAGGCCGAGGCCGCCGGTCGACTCCATGATGCCGAAGCGGAAGGTGGCGAAGGACACGCGCTTGGCCAGCTGGATCGTGAAGCGGAAATCCTCCGAGCGCGTCTCCGTTTCGACGAGCTGCTCCGGGACCTCCTCCGGCCCTGCGGGCTGCCGGCGCACGACGGATTGCGTTCGGCGCACCGTTCCCCGCGGGTCGTCGACGAGCTGGATGAAGAAATAGCGGCCTTCCCGCGGCGCCAGGCGCAGCGAGAAGTAGGTTTTGAAGGTCTGCGCGAGGAAGTTGTACTCGCTCCGGATCTCCAAGATCGTCTGGAGCCGCGCGAGGCCGCCGATGAGGTTGTTGAGGCCGGCGGCCGCGCCCTCCACCTCGTCGACCACGGTCTCGTCCTGAAAGAGCCGGCCGATGGTGCCTTCGCCGCGCGCCGTCCGGTCCGTCACCACGCGCACGTCGCCGAGCACGCCCTCGAGCTGCTCGGACGCACGGCGAATGCTCACGATGGTGTCGTCGGCTTCGGCGAGCGCGTTGTCGAGGTCGCCACGCCGGTTCTGCAGCAGCTCCTTCACCTCGAGCGTGGCCGCGCTGATGTTCTCGAGGGCCGCCACGAGCGGGTCCTCGGCCCGGGTCACGGTGGAGGCGATGCCGTCGAGGGTACGGTCGATGTTGGGCTCGTTCCGCTGGAGCGTGCGGTTTACGGTCTCCAGCGAGTCCGAGAGGTTCGCGAGGATGCTCTCGAAGCGGTCGCCGGCCTCGTCGGTGCCGAAGGCCCGGGAGAGCTGGCCGGTGATGGCCCGCACGTCCGTCGCGATGGCGTCAACCTGCTCGAGAATGTCCGCCGTGGTCACGCCCTCGGACGCCACGCGAAGCTCGCCTCCGGCGGGCAGCATGGGCCGGCCGATGGTGCCCGGGTTGATCACGAGGATCTGCTCGCCGAGCAGCGACTCCTGGCGCATGGCAACGGCGGCGTCCTCGTGAAGCTCGACGCCCTCGTCGACTTGAATCGTGACCCGCGCCTGGTTTCCCTCGAGGGCGATGTCCTCGATGGTGCCCACGGGGATGCCCGCGATGACGACGCGCGACTTCGGGATGAGCCCCTGGGCGTCGTCGAAGCGCGCCGTGACCTGGTAGCCCGCGCCCTCCGCCGTGGTCTCGTCCACGAAGCGGAACACCGCGACGATGGCGGCCACGCCGAGGATCACCATCAGGCCGACTCGGGCCGCCTTCCACGTCTCCCGCATGGGCTAGCCGTCCTCGGCATGCATCACGGCCGTCTCACCGGTCCTTCGGCCTCGGACATCCGGCGCATCAGAGCAGCCACCGCTGATCCGCGCAACGGGACCCTTCCTGCACCGGCTTCGTCGGCGCCAGACGACGAACGTGACATTGAACCGAAGGGCTCCCGGCCGTTAGCCTCGGGGCGTGGGTCCTCTCCGCTCGCTCGCGCTCGCCCTGGCGCTCGGTGCCTGCGGCACCGTGGACCTCGGCGACGATTTCGTCGCGCCCAACCTGCAGCTCGACGAGGACTTTTTCTACTGCCGCATCCAGCCCGAGGTGCTCACGGCCCAGAGCTGCGCGAGCGGCGGCGCGGGCGAAATGGGGAGCTGCCATACGGCACGCTCGGCGCTCCGGCTGAACGCAGACGCCGAGCGCGTGCCGGCGCCCATGTGTGACGACGACCGGGTCATCGGCGTCGTGCCCCTCGAGTACGAGGCCAACCTCACGGCCGTGCGCTTCACCATCCAGAGCGATCCCCAGTCGAGCCCCTTCTTCACCCGGCCGACGGGGCAGGCCTCGCATCCTCGGACCATCTTCGACGCGGCCTCCCCGGAAGCGCAGCTCATCATCGAGTGGATCGCCGGTGGCGGCGGCTAGCATGCCTCGCCTGCTGCTCGTCGTGCTCCTGGTGGGAGGCCTCTCGGGCGTGGCCCGGGCCGACGACGTCGAGGTGTATGCGCGGGTGACCGTCGACGCGACGCCGCTCCGGGCCGGTCCCGGGCAGAGCTACCGCTCGCTGGGTCTCGCGCGCCGGGGCGATACCTTTCGCGTGCGGCGCCGGGGAACGCGCGGCTACTGGTTCCAGATCGAACGCGCCGACGGAACGCTCGCCTGGATCTACGGCGAGACCGCGTACACGCACGAGCTCGGCGAGGGGGATGGGCGGCGCCCGAATCGGGTCTTCGCGCCGCCACCGCTCCTGGGCAGCCGCGTGGAGATCGCGGCGCTCTTCGGCGTACTGGGCGACGGCGGCATCATGAGCCTTCGCGTGACGGCGCTCGTGGCGCCGGAACTCGGCCTCGAAGCGTCCGGCGCCGTCAACGTCTCGCCCGGCGGCCGCCTCGGAGTCCTCGGCGCCGGGGCCATCATCAACCTCTTTCCCGAGTGGCCCGTCGTGCCCTTTTTGGCCGTCGGGGGCGGCGTGAGCTTCGTCGAGCCCAACGCGGACACGTTTCTGCTCGAGGGCGGCAGCACGCCGCACCTCTACGGCGGTGGGGGGCTCCGCTTCGGCTTCAAGGGCCGTTTCACCCTGCGCCTCGACGTTCGCTCCTACGTCTTCTTCGAGGCCGACCGCTACGTGACCGAAGAGGAGTACACGGGCGGCGTGTCCGTGTTCTTCTGACCCCGAGGACTGCCATGCGCTTCGCCCTAACCCTGCTGCTCGCCGCCTCCCTCGGCGCCTGCGTCACCGTCCGGCCGGAGGAAAAGGAGTTTCTCGCCGACCCTTCCATGACCTTTGGCGCGGAAGGGGAAACGCAGGCGGCCGAGGAGCACGTGCTCACGAACCGCGAAGGGTCCTTCGGCGCCGGCGGCGTCAGCGGCGGCGGCTGCGGCTGCAACTGAGTTCGTCATGAATGCCCGCCTCACGCTCCTCGTCCTCGCTCTTGCCGGTGCTGCCAGCGCCGGCGCGCAGGTCGGCGTGAGCACGGTGACGACGTACTACCGAGAGCAAGGGGGGCCGCTGGAGAACCAGGTGGTCACGCCCTCGGTGCGCATCCGCGGCGACATCCGCGACGTCGTGCAGCTTCGCGCCGGCTGGGAGGCGGACGTGGTCAGTGGCGCGTCCGTCGCCGTGGTCGACAACCCCGGGCTCTCACCGGACGTGATCACGAGCGCCACGCGCTACGACGACTTCCGTAACGTGGCGACCGGTGGCTTCACGCTCCGGAGCGAGTTCGCGAGTCTCAGCGCGGACTACAGCTACGGCAACGAGAGTGACTACCGGAGCCACGGCTTCCGCCTCGGCGCGGCGACGGAGCTCTTCGAACGCAACACGCGCTTCGAGATCTCCTACGGCCGCGGCTTCGACCAGGTCTGCAACCTGGCCCAGCCGCGCGCCCAGGAGGCCGTCGACCGGCAGCGCCTGCCGAACAGCGACGGGTGCTTCGGCGGCGCGCCGGAGCGAGAGACGCTGGACGTCGACATTCACACCTTTCAGGGCGGCTGGACCCAGGCCTGGACGCCGATCTTCGTCACGCAGCTCACCTTCACCGGCCAGGTCCTGAACGGCTACCAGGGCAACCCCTACCGCGCCGTGTGGCTCGGCCGGAGCGCGGCGCAGGAGTTCCACCCGGAAAACCGCCAGCGCTGGGCCGGAGGCCTGGGCGCGCGCGTTTACGTGCGGCCCCTCAAGGGCACGCTGCAGCTCTTCGGGCGCCTCTACCGGGACAGTTGGGACGTGACGAGCGTGGCCGCGGAGGTCGCCTGGGAGCAGACGCTGCTCGAGTCGCTCCGGGTTCGCGTGCGCGGCCGCTACTACACGCAGAGCGCCGCGGCCTTCTTCAGCGACGACTACTCACGCTTCCCCCGCGGGCAGTATTTCACCGGCGATCGCGAGCTTTCCAGCATGGGCAGCTGGGTGGTGGGGGGCAGCGTGCGCTACGCGCTTCCGCCGCCCGTGGAGGAGCGGACCCTCGAAGAGCTCAGCTTCGTCCTGAAGTTCGACCATTTGCGCTACGATTTCCGGGACTACACGTATGCGGGTGCGGCGGTCCCCAACCATACGGGCCTCGCGCTCACCTTCGGCCTCGATGCGCAGTTCTGACCGACTCTCCTGGGTGCTCCTCGTCGCGAGCGTTTTCACGCTCAGCGCGTGCTCGCTCGGCAGCGAGGGGGTCTCGGCGCAGCTCGAGAGCCAAAGCGACGCGCCCGCGCCCGCCGGAGCCAGCTGCACGGCGAGCGTGGACTGCGGCGAGGGACAGCTCTGCGTCGACGGGGGCTGCCGCTACGCGCGGACGAGCGTGGCCGCCGAGGTGCTCGCGAGCGCCGGCCACGCGCAGCGCGAGGCCGGCGACGTGGACGGCGCGCTCTCGAGCTACGAGCAGGCCATCGAGTCCTACCGGCGCGCGCAGGTTCCCGTGCCGCCAGAGGTGCTCTGCGGCGCGGCCAATCATGACCCCCGCCGCCCCTGTGTGCTGGAGCACCTTCACTGCTTGGTTCGCAGAGTCTATATCTCCGTTCG
>JBCCAW010000839.1:0-1734 GCA_039814655.1 Myxococcota bacterium
AGCGCCTCGTCCGGGCCGCCCTCGAGGAAGACCTCGCGCGCGGTGATCTCACCTCCGACGCGGTCTTCGACCCGGACACGCCCGGGACCGCGCGCCTCGTCGCCCGGGAGGCGCTCGTGCTCGCGGGGCTCCCGGTCGTTCGCGCGGTGTTCTCCGCCGTCGACGGGCGCGTGCGCGTGGAGGCCGAAGCGGCCGAGGGCGACGCGCTCGCGCCCGGCGACGTGGCGGCCCGGCTCCACGGGCCGGCGCGCTCGCTTCTCCACGGCGAGCGCGTGGCGCTCAACTTCGCCCAGCGCATGAGCGGCATCGCCACGGCGGCGCGGCGCTACGTCGACGCGCTGCCGGAGCCGACGCCGTGCCGCATCGCCGACACGCGCAAGACCACGCCGCTCCTCCGGGCTCTCGAGCGCTACGCGGTGCGCTGCGGCGGCGCCTTCAACCACCGCGAGGACCTCGGCGCCGCGGTGATGCTCAAGGACAACCACCTCGCGGCGGCCGGAGGCGTGCGCGCCGCCGTCGCGCGCGTCCGGGCCTACGCCCCGCACACCACGCGCATCGAGCTGGAGGTCGACACCATGGAGCAGCTCCGCGAGGCCCTGGAGGTCGGCGTCGACATCGTCATGCTCGACAACTTCGACGACGCCGCAACGCGGCAAGCCGTCGCGCTCATCGCCGGGCGTTGCCTCGTCGAGGCCTCCGGCGGCATCACGCTTCCCCGCGTGGGGTCCTTGGCGAAGGCCGGCGTCGACGTCATCAGCGTCGGGGCGCTCACGCACTCGTCGCCGGCCGTGGACCTGGGCCTCGACTGGGGCACGTGAGCCCCTCGCTTCCGGACGACCTCGAGCCGGGCCCGCTCGCCGCGGCCCTCGAGGGAGCCGCGCTCGGCGAGAGCCGCGAGGTCGTGGCCGTCGCCGAGAGCACCATGGACCTGGCCTGGGCTGCCCGGGACCGAGGCGCCCCCCATGGGCACCTGGTGCTCGCCGACGCGCAGACCGCGGGGCGGGGCTCCTACGGCCGGCGCTGGACCTCCCCGGGCGGGCAGGACCTGTACCTGAGCGTGCTCCTTCGGCCGCGCGGCACCACGCCACGGCCGCCCGCCGCCCACCTAGGCATGCTGGCTCAGGCCGGGGGCCTCGCGGGGGCGGAGGTCGCGGAAGCGGCGGGCGTCGCGACGCGCGTGAAGTGGCCCAACGACGTCGTCGTTGCCCGGGCCACGCCGGGAAAGCTCGCTGGCGTCCTCGTGGAGGCCCGGGCTCCGGCGGGAACGACGGCGCCAGACCTCGTCGTGGGCATCGGCCTGAACGTCGGTCGCGAGTCGTTCCGGACCTTCGACGGGGCACACCTGCCAGCGACGAGCCTCCGCCTCGAGGGATCGCGATGGAAGCGGCTGGAGGCGCTCCGAGCGCTTCTCGATGGGCTCGCGAAGCAACTCCAACGCCTGCGCCGGGAAGGCGCCGGGAGCACCGCGCGACGCGTGGAAGCTCGCCTCTGGGCGCGCGGTGAAGGGGTCCAACTCACCGTGGAGGGCCAGGCGCCGGTCGCCTGCACGCTCCTCGGCCTCGCGCCGGATGGCGCGCTACGCGTCGCCGTCGACGGGGAGACGCACACGCTGCGAAGCGGACGCCTCGACTCCGAAGGATGACCATATCCAAGGAGTCATGACGGCGGTACACGAGGATGTGATTAAACAGCTCCCAAACCCAGAATATGAAATCGTTGGATACAAAACACAAG
>JBCCAW010000685.1:0-2925 GCA_039814655.1 Myxococcota bacterium
GCATGCGCCGGCGGCGCCACGTAGAGCCCGACGATGGCGTGCAGCTTCTCGGCGAAGGCGTTCGCAAGCTCACCGTTGGTGAGCTTGAAGCGGCGCCAGCGATGCGGCGCGAGACCGTTCGTCGGGCGATCCTGCCACTGGCAGGCTCGCCGATCCTCCTCACCCTTCCAGATCCCCTGCGCCGTCGAGACAGCAAGGTCGACGGCTTTCGCCATCGCCCGCGCGGTCCAATGGGTGACCTCGTGCGGCGACGGCTTCAGCGTCATCTCGACGCCCCTTCCGGCGCGCTCGTCTGGCACCGGCGGCTTGCCCGGAGGCCGAGTCTTGTCGCTGCAGCAGGCCATCGACGCCCTCCGCCATGAACCGCTCCTGCCAGCGCCAGACCGTGGTCTTCGCCGTGTCCGTCGCGGCCATGACGGCGTTGGTGCCCACGCCGTTCGGCGTCTCCGAGCGTGATGGATACTCCCGTGCGCACTCCGCAGACTCGCCCCCGGCGCACCGAAACGGAACCTTCAACCAGGACTCATCCATCTCGGTTAATCCACTAGGGCGCGATGACGAAGAGCGTCCGAGCCTGGGCGGAGCTGCTCATCGGTGATGAGGTTCTGTCAGCCGCCATTCCCGATCCGCTGCTGCACGGCGTGAACGTCGTCGATGCAAAAGCCGACTCCAACCGCCTGTGCGCCATCGAAGACACTCTCATAAGAGAGAGCTTGGGCACGACGCACCTGCAGATCGGCGGTCTCGGCGCATACGTGCGAGCCTGCATGACGACCACCTGGCGGCTCGGGCCCGCAGTACATGTGCTCTGCACGATCCGACTCCAGTCACGTGCTTCTGGCGCTCCACAATGCGGCTGGGCCGCTCCAGGACCTCCCGGCGCTCGAGACCGTCGACCTTCGCGGGGCGCGGCCGCCGCCGCTGGCGCCCTTGGTGGGTTCGCGGCTGAGGAGCCTCCGCGTCGACGCGCGCTACCGGCGCGACGTCCCCGAGGCCCTGCGCCACGCCCTCGACTGAGCCTGCGTCCGCGTGCAGGGTCGGGGCATGCGCCTCGCGGCCGGCATTCTCATGGTCCGCCGGAGCGCCTCGGGGCTCCTCTACTTCCTCGTGCACCCCGGCGGCCCCTTCTTCGCGCGCCGCGACGCCGGGGTCTGGTCCATCCCAAAGGGCCTCGTGGAACCCGGCGAGGACGTCCGGGACGCGGCCCGGCGCGAGTTTCGCGAGGAGACGGGCCACGAGGCGCCGGCGGCGGCGTCCCTCGTGGACCTCGGCGAGGTGCGCCAGAGCAACAAGCGCGTGCGGGGCTTTGCCTTTCACGACGACGCCGGCTTCGACCCGGCGGCGCTGCGTTCGAACGAGTTCGAGCTCGAGTGGCCCCCGCGCTCCGGACGCCTCCAACACTTCCCCGAGGTCGACCGCGGCGCCTTCTTCGACGAAGGCACGGCCCGGGAGAAGATGCTCGTGCGGCAGCACGCCCTCCTCGAACGGGCGCGCGCGCTCTTCGAGGCCCCCTGAGGAAGCGGGGGCCACGTTGACCGCAGCCGGGCGCCCGCCGATGATGCGCGCGATGGCGAGGCCGAGCGGCGAAGGGCCGCGTACCGGCGAGGTGGTCGCGGGGCGTTACCGCATCGAACGCCCGCTCGGCGAAGGGGGCATGGCCCAGGTCTTCCAGGCCACGGACCTCGCCGGCGGCGCCCCGGTCGCGCTCAAGATCCTCCGGCGCGAGGTCGCCGAGAGCCCGGAGGCGGTACGCCGGCTCCGGCAAGAGGGCGAGGTGCTGAGCCAGCTCAAGCACCCGGCCATCGTCTCCGTTTCGACCTACGGCCAGCTCGACTCGGGCCAGCTCTTCCTCGCCATGGAGCTGCTCGAGGGCGAGACGCTGCGCGAGCGGCTCCAGCGCGAAAAGCGCCTCGACCCGGAGGCGCTCGCGCCGGTGGTGGCGGGCATCGTGGCGGGCCTCGAGGCTGCGCACGGGGCCGGCGTGGTGCACCGCGACCTCAAGCCCGACAATGTGTTCCTCAGCCGACTGCCGGGGCGAGCCGGCTTCCAGGTCAAGGTCCTCGACTTCGGGATCTCCAAGGTGACCGGAGGCGACCGGCTCACGCGCACGGGTCAGGTGCTCGGGACGCCACGCTACATGGCGCCGGAGCAGCTCGCGGCCGAGCGGGACCTGGACGCGCGCGTCGACGTCTACGCCCTCGGCGTGATGATCTACGAAGCCCTCGCGGGGCGCTCGCCCTTCCTCACGTCCTCGCCGAGCGACCTCATCGTCGCCATCGTGCACGGCAAGTCGACGCCGCTGCGTGCGGCCCGGCCCGACGTCCCCGCGGAGCTCGAAGCCGTGGTCGCCCGCGCCATGGCCCGGGCCCGCGCCGCGCGCTTCCCCACGGCCCGCGCGCTCGGCGAGGCCTTTCTCGGGCTCGCGGCGCCGGCGCGAAGCTCCGGTCCGGTCTCGCCCGCGTCCCCCGGCACCGTCGCGCTCGGTGCCCACGACCCCGGCGCGCCGGCGCTGCCCCCGGCCGCGGGGAGCGCTCTAAAGCCCGGGACCTTCAGCGCCTTCGGTGCGCCCGCGCCGTATCCCGGCCGCGAAGCCACGAGCACCGTACCGGGGCGCCGGGCGGCACGCGGCATGAAGACCGCGCCCTCGACGCCGGCGGTCACTCCCATGCCACACGGCGCCCCTCCGGAGGCGGTGGCGGCGCGCTGGGAAGAGGGCCCGGGCGTCGCCGGCGAATCCTGGGCAGACCGCTCGCCCGGTGCCCTGCCGGCCGCGGCGACGCCGGCCGCGGCGACGCCTACCGCCATGCGGCTGGACCGGTGAGCGATCCCTCGCTGCGCATCCCCGGGCTCCAGCCCCGGCGCCCACGCCGCGCCATCGTGTGGGCGCTCCTCGCCGGCGCGCTCGTCGGAGGCGCCTTCGTCGCC
>JBCCAW010000161.1:0-10830 GCA_039814655.1 Myxococcota bacterium
GAGCCCGAAGAGCACGGACTGCGAGGCCGGAATGTGGCGCACGGCGGCCATGAGGAGCAGCCGGCTCACGAAGGGGCCCGTCGCCGCGGCGCCCACGGCCAGGGCCCAGCCCAGCGCAGGCATGGCCGCGAGGCTTTCCGCGCGGCCGGGGAAGAGGAGCAGAACGAGCGTCGCAAGCCAAAGCCGCGCCGCGTTCACGGAGACCGGTCGAATGTCCGCGATGACCTTGCGCGTGACCACCTGCATGGCGCCGAAGCCCGCGGCCGCAGCCAGCGCGAAGAGCACCCCCGACAGCGAGACCGCCGCCGAGGGCCCCAGGGGCGCCTGCATCACGGCCACGCCCGCGAACGCGACCACCACGCCCGCGGCAAAGCGCCGGGTGATGGGCTCGCCGAGCGCCAGGCGCGCCATCAGCGCCACGAAGAGCACCTGCGTCTGCATGAGCACGCTCGTCGTGGCCGGCTCGATGCGCCCGAGGCTCTCGGCCACGGCCACGTTGCCCACGAGCGTGCCCACGGCGAGCGCCAGCACCGTCCGGCGCCCGGTGCGCCCCAGGGCGATGCGGCCGCGTTCGCGCACGAGCGCCAGGAGGCTGTTGAACCCCGCCGCGGCGAGCAGCATGGCGGCGACCACGTCGCCCCGCGGCGCGTGGGACTGCGCAGCCTTGTAGAAAATCAGAAAGACCGCGGCCGAGGCCGAGGCGCCCGCGGCGAGGGCCATCCCTCGGAGCGGAGCGGGCACGGCGCGGGCATAGCGCGGCCTCGTCCCCCCGCCAGCCCGCGTGCGCTCAGGGAAGGAACTGCTTGGCGACGCCCTGGATGTTGAGCGCGCCGTCCCCGGCCTCGAGGGCGCTCCGGAAGGCAGCGTGGGCCCCCGCCGTCGTTGGCAGCGCCCGGCCGACCGCTCGCGCTGCCGTGAGCGCGTAGGCGAGGTCCTTCTCCACGAGCTCCACGGGGAAGAGCGGCGCGTAGGCGCCTTCGACCACGAGGCGGGCGAGGCCCGCCAGTGCGGGGCTCGTGATGGGCAGGGCCGCGAGGAGATCCGTCGCTCGCTCCATGTCGATGCCCGCCTTCGCCGCGAAGCCCAGTAGCTCGCCCAGCGCGGCCGCTTGCGTGGCGAAGTAGGCGTTGACGACGAGCTTCATGACCGCGGCCTGGCCCGGGGCGCCGAGGTGGTGCGCGGCCTTCCCGAGGCGCGCGAGAACGGGCGCCGCAGCTTCGAAGTCGGCGTCGCGCGCGCCGACGAGGTGCACGAGGGCCCTCGCTTCCGCCTGGGGCCGGCTGCCGACCACCGGCGCCTCCACGAAGCGTGCCCCGGCCTTCGTCAGCGCCACGTCCAGCGCGCGGACCGTGGCCGGCGTGAGCGTCGACGACTCGATGGCGAGCGCGCCCGCGGCGAGGCCGCCGAGGGCTCCTCCTTCGGGATCGAGCCATACGGCCCGCGCGGCCTCGTCGTCGCGCACGCAGGCGATGACGACGCTTGCGCCTTCGGCGGCCGCGCGCGGCGACTCTGCGAGTGTCGCGCCTGCGTCGGCCAGGGCCCGGGCGGCGTCCGGGCTCCGGTTCCATACGGTCAGGCGCGCGCCATCGGCGAGCAGGTTGTGAGCCATGCGGGCGCCCATGGCGCCCAGGCCGAGTACGGCCAGCGTTTGCTCCTTGGTCATCGTGGTCTCCTTCCGCCGGGGTCCCCGGCGCCCGTCACTCTGGGCAGCCTCATCCTGGGAGGCCCGGGCGCAGGTCTCTAGCCCGGCCGCACGCACGGCGGTCGTGCGCCCAGCGCACGGAGCGCGGACGCTCACTCAATCGAGGTCGGCGAGCGTGCCCCGCAGGAAGTCGACGAAGACGCGCACCTTGGCGGGCAGGTGCGTCCGCGAGGGGTAGAGGACCCACGCCGACACGTCGAAGCGGGACGCGGTGACGTCGTAGGAGGGAAGGAGCGCCTCGAGTGTGCCCTCGCGAAGCGCGTCGCTCACGTTCCAGCGCGGCAAGAGCGCGATGCCCATGCCCGCTTCGGCGAGCTGGCGGAGCGCCTGGCCGCTCGACACGACGAAGCGCCCTTCGATGGCCACGTCCTGCACCTCGGCGTCCCCTCTCGCGCGAAAGCGCCAGCGCGCACCGACGCCGCGAATGGGGTAGCGCAAGCAATCGTGGTCCCGGAGCGCCCCCGGGGTTTCGGGGTGCCCCCAGCGGGCGAGGTACGCGGGGCTGGCCACGAGCGCGTAGCGCATGGGCGCGAGCCGGGTCCCGACGAGCTCCGAGTCGCCGGGCTGGCCCAGACGAATGGCGACGTCGAAGCGCTCCGCCACGAGATCGACGAGCCGGCTATCCATGACGAGCTCGAAGGCGAGCTCCGGATAGGCCGCCGCCAGCTCCGGTAGCCGCGGCACCACGTGAAGCTGGGCGAAGGTGAGTGGCGCGGCGATGCGCAGACGACCCTGGGGCCGGCCCGCGTCGCGGACGCCTTCGGCGGCGTCGCGAAGCCCATCGAGCAGCGGCGCGACGTCGGCTGCGTAGCGCGCGCCCGCCTCCGTAGGCGAAAGCCCGCGCGTCGACCGCTGCAAGAGCCGCACGCCCAGCGCGGCCTCCAGGTTGCCCACGGCCCGGCTGACGGACGAGGGCGCGAGCTCCCTGTCCCGGGCTACGGCCGCGAAGCTCCCGCGGCGAACGACCTCCACGAAGAGCTCGAGGGTCTCGGTGTCCATCGCTGCCCTCGTTCAGTTCGGCCGTCGTGCAGTGCGGCCGTCGTGCAGTGCGGCCGTCCGGTGGCCGGCGTCCGCTCCGGGGCTCGCCCTTCGGGCGCTTCAGCGCTCGAGGCGCGGGTCGAAGCCCTGGTCTTCCGCGAGCGTGAAATTGCCGGTCAGCGTGCCCCAGGACGTCAGGACGAAAGAGGTGCCGACGCCGCTCGATGCGTCGACGACGGCCACGGCGCCGGCCAGCGAGGTGCTGATCTCCGCGTTGATGACCGACACCCCCGTCGTGCGCGTGGCCGGCTGCACGTCTACCGTCGGTACGCCAGCGAAGCGGTCGTTCTGCACGTACTCCAGCGTGGTTCCATTGAGGATGGCGACGACGCCGTCGTCCCGACTCGCCACCAAGAGGTGCCCGCCGCGGGACCGGGTCTGGTAGAAATCCACGTCCACGGCGCCGCCGAAGAAGGCGTTGCGCGGGTTGCGGATGGTGCCGTCTGCGCTGCCGGATACGCCGGCCTCGAAGGTCTGGATGCCCATGGCCCCGATGGCGACGTGGAGGTTGCCGAGCTGGCCGTCCACGACGCAGCCGGACGCCGGAGCCGCGCTCTCGAACTGGCGAACGAGCGTCCCGCTCGGGTTCTCGGCCCGGTTCTGGAAGAGGTCGTACATGAGGATCTCCGTGCCCGCGAGCACGAAGGCATAGAACTTGTCGCCGCTTCGGTAGCCGCACACGCCGGTGAGCGTGGCCGTCGTGTCCACCGGGAGCCCGGGCACGTTGCCGATGGTGCCCGTGGGGAAGCGCAGGTCGCCGACGACCTCGTCCATCTCCAGCAGGTCGAGGGTCCCGTCTCCGGCGTCGGCGCCGAGCACCAGTGTGCCCGGACCGTCCGCAAAGGCGAAGTTGTAGATCACGTCCACGTCGACGGGGCCGGCGACGCCGTTGCCCGAAAAGAGGCTCAAGGTGCCTTCGCTGTCGACGCGGATGCTCTCGCCCTCGGCGTTGTAGACGTTGTAGCCACGGTCGCCGCTGTCGCTCTCTTCCACGCTGATGAGCCGGCTCTGGTTCGCCGCCGCGGGGTGCCGCCACCATGCGCCGCGCAGAACCCCGCGGCCCGGCGTCGTGCTGCCGGCCGGGAGCACGCCGGCGGCGGAAGGCGCGACGCCACCGTCCGCAGCGGTGCTGCCGCCGTCGCCGCCGCAGGCGACGAGACAAACGAAGGTGAGAGGGAGAGCGAAGACAGACGTGACGCGCATGGAAAGGGGGCGCCGGCGGGTTGAGGAACGCCAGCGTATCGAAGGACCCTAGCCCATCGGTCCGGGTCGCGCCTCCTCGCAGCCGGGGCCTTCGCACGCCGTACATCGAGCCGTTCGGGGGAATATGGCCGACGCTTCCACGCGGACGTTTCCAGCCTGCCTGTCAACTTGTACTGTCATGCCCATGGGGACCCTTTTCTGGACGCGCACCGCCTGCCGGACGCGCGCCGCGTCGCTTGCCTCTCTCTGCGCGGCGCTCTGCGTCTGCGGGGTGGCGCCTGCCGCCGCGCAGTCGTCCGAGCCCGCGCCGACGCTGCCGACTCCAGAAGAGGCGGCCGCCGGTACTCCGGACGAGGCCCCGGCCCCGGAGGAGGGCGGCGACGCTGCCGCGTTGTCCGCGGACGCCGCTGAAGCTGAAGAGGCTTTAGAGGGTCAAGAAGCCGAAGAGGCCGACGAGGACGACGAGGACGACGACCGCTTTCGCGCCTTCTACCTGGAAGCCAGCGCGGGCTACAGCTGGATCAACCTCGGGGCCATTCGCAACGACAACCTGGTCCCGGACCTCACGCAGATCCGTTCCAGCGGCTACGCCGTGGGCGCTGGCTTCGGACTCTGGATCAAGTTCATCACGCTCGGCCTGCAGGCGGAGATCGCGCGCCACGACGGCTTCGATTTCGGCACGGCCGTTCTCGACCTCGGCATTCGCATCCCGACGCCCTTCGTCGAACCCTATATCCGCGCCGGCCTCGGTTTCGCCTGGCTCTTCAACCCCTCCGGCGGGCTCTTCGAAGACGCCAACGGCGTGGTCTGGGAGGGGGAGCAGGCCATCCGCGGCGTCGTCCTCGACGTGGGCCTCGGCTTCGACTTCCTCGTCAACGACCTCGTGGCCATCGGCATCGGCGCCGACGCCTCGCTCTTCAACGTGCGCCGCGCCGGCGCCAGCGGCTCCGACGTCTTCAACCCCACGGACCTCACGCTCGAAGAGGACGGCGACTCCATCGGGATCCAGGTGAGCGCGCTTCTCCAGCTCAGCCTGAACTTCTGAGGGCCGCGCGCCCCGCGGAGCCGGTGAATCCCGTAGGGTCCCGCCGTGATCGACGGGCGCCGCGCCAGCATCACCAGGAGACGTCTCCTGGCCTTCGTCGCGACTCTCCTCGCGGCGCCGGTGGCGCTCACCGCGGCCCTCGGAGCCCAGCTCGCTGCGCCTGGAGGCCGGGAGCGGGTCTGTGCGGAGCTGCGCGCCCAGAGCCGCCAGGCCTTCGTCGGGGCCATCGAGGCGCGCTGCATCGCGCTCGGTCCGGGCCACTTCGCGCTCGCGGACGTGGCCGTCGCGATGGACGATGCGCCGGTGCTGACCGCCGGTGCGGTCGAAGCGGAGCTCGACCTCGCCGCGCTCGCCGCCGGGACCATCGCGCTGCGACGCCTTCGCGTCCGCCACGCCCGGGTCTCCCTTCGTCAGCGCGCGGGAGGGCTCGCGCTCGCCCAGGCCTTCGCGCCGCGCTCCGAGGGCCCCGCCGATGCGGCCGGGACCGAGGCAGGCGCCGCCCCGAGCCTCCCGCCCTTTCGCGTCGATTTGCTCGCCCTCGAGGAGGTCCGCTTCGAGGACGCGGACGCGCTGGTGCCCGGCGTCGGGCCCATCGACGTCGCGCTCGAGGCGGCGCTGAGCGGCCGGGACCAAGGGGCGGTCGTCGACGTCGCGTCGCTGCGCATCGCGTCGCACATCGCGTCGCTGCCGGCAGGGCCCAGCGCGCTCCCGCTGGCCCTGGCCGGCGATGGGACCGTCCGCCTGGGAGCCGGGGCGCAGAGCACCGTGGCCCTCCGGGGCTCGGCCGGGGACTCGCGAGCGGAGCTCGCCCTCGAGGTGACTGCGGGGGAGCGGCTCCTCGACGCGCCGGCGGCGCTCTCGGCGACGCTCGCGCTCGCCGTCGCGGCGCCGGAGGCCGCGTCCCTCGGGCTCGTCGCCGCCCCATTCGAGGCGAACGCCCGGCTCTCGGGACCGCTCACGGCGCCGCGCCTCGACGCTACGCTCGGTCCCGGGGCCGCGCCCGACGCGCTGCGTCTCGAGGTCGAGGCGACGCTCGACGACGCCTTCGTGCTTCGCTCGGGCACGCTCCGCGCCGCGCTCGGCGAGGCCGGGGCGCCGGCCGATCTCCGCTCCCTCGTCCCGGGCAGCCCGGCGTCCCTCGCGGGGCAGGCCACGCTCGCCCTTGACTTCGGGGCCGCGGGCCTTCGCGAGCGCTGGTGGCAAGGCCTCGAGGCGAGCCTCGAGGCGCGGGACCTGCGCCTGGACGCGCTGTCGTTGCCTCGCGTGAAGATCCTCGTCCGTGGCCGTGACGACGCGCTCCATCTCGAGCGCCTCGCGGTCTACGGCGCGGACCCCGCCGTCGCCACGGCGCCGCTGGAGGCGACGGGGCGCTGGGCCGTGGCGGGTCCCGGCGCGGGCGACGGCGAGTTCGCCCTCCGCCTCGCCCTGGGCCACCTCGAACGCGCGCCGGGCCTCGCGTCGGCGTTCCCGGACGGGCGGGCGCCGCGCGGCCAGCTGCACGGGAGCGTGGACCTCGTCCGATCGGGCAACGAGCTCCGGGCCCGGGCGCGGCTTCGGGCGCAGGACATCGTCGGCCTGGGCGTCGAGCTCCGGGAGGGCGAGATTTCCCTCGACGCGGAAGGCGCGCCGGGCCGGCCGAAGGTTGCCCTCGAGGCCGCGCTCCGGGGCGTCTCGCGCGCCGGGGCGCCGCGAGGCGAGCTGCGTAGGCTGCGCCTCCGCCTGCGAGGAGGGCCCCGAGGCGCCGAAGGAGCGCGCTACGAGGCCGAGCTGGCGGCGGCGACGGCCGCGCACTCGCTTCGCCTGAGCGGGGACGCGCGCCTCACGACGCCGCTGACGGCGGCCCGCCCCGCCGGGACCGCGCGCCTCTCCGGGCGCCTCGAAGGGCTCTGGCGACGGGCCCTCGCGCTGGGCGTTCGCCGGGTTCGATGGGAGGGGGACCGCGTCTCGCTCGAGGGGCTGACCGTCGATGCGGTCGGCGGTGACCTCGCGCTTCGAGCCTCGGCGTCGCTCCGGGGGTCCCGGGGGCGCGCGGAGCTCCGCGCCGAGGGGCTTCAGCTCGGGGCGCTCGCGCAGGCCGGGGAGGCCCTCGCGCCGGGTCTTGGCGCCAGCCTCCGCGCCCGGCTCGGTGCGCTCCCTTCCGGCCTCTTCACCCTCGACGCCGAGGCGCAGGGCACGCTCGCCGCGCCGACGCTCGCGCTCCGCGTGGAGGGCGTCGGCCTCGTCGCGGGGCCCGTCCAGGTGCCGCGGCTGGCGCTCCGCGCCTCGCACGAAAGCCGCCGCCGCGGCGCCCGGGCGGAGGGCGTGCTCGAGCTGACGGCCGCGGGCGCCGGGTCCCTGCGCCTCGAGGCTTCCATCGAGAGCGAGCGCCGCCGCCTCGCGGGGCTCCTCGCGGATCCCGAGGCCCGCGCGCGGGCGGAATTGCTCGCGCCCGGCATCGACCTCGGGGAGCTCGCCGAGCGGGCCAACGCGCTCGGCGCGGAGCTGCCGCCGCTCGGGGGCGTCGCCATCCTCGACGCGCGCGCCTCAGGCTCTCCGGCCGCGATACGTGAGGGCCGCATCTCCCTTCGCGGCGTGGCGCTACGCATCGACCACGGGGACGCCATCGACCTGGACCTCACGGCGCGCCTCGGGAGCCAGAGCGGCGCCGCGGGGGCGGAGCCGTTCGCCCTCGACGTCGCGGTCGCCGATCGGGAAGGCACCGTGCTCGACGCCCACGCCGAGGCCGATGTGGCGGCGCTCCTCACCGGCGGGAGCGTGGACCGCTGGCTGGCGTCCGCGCCCTTTCGCATCGAGGCGCGCCTCCCTCCGCGGCGCCTCGACGCGCTCCCGCGCCCCTTCGACGTCCCGCTGGCCACGCGCGCCGGGGGCCGGCTGGCCCTTCATGCGGAGGCAGGTCAGCTGCCCGTCGGCCAGTTGGAGCTCGACGCCGACTACCTGGGATTCGGCCGCTGCCGTGACGGCGGCGTGGCGCCGGCCCTTGCGCTCCGCGTCGCGCTCACGGGCACCGAAGCGCGCGCGGCGCTCGATCTGAGCCTCGCCGGGGAGCCGGCGCTGTCCGCGCAGGCGTCGACGCCGGCCCCGCTGCGGCGCTGGATGGCGCAGGGCATGGCGCGGCCCCCGCCGCTGACGATCCACGGCGGCGGCGAGGGCGTCCCGCTCGCGCAGCTGCCGCTGCTCTGCCGGCAGCTCGAGGGGACCGTCGACCTCGCCTTCGACGGGACGGGCCTCGGGACCGAACAGCCAACGCTGGAAGCGTCGCTCACGGCCGAAGCGTCGCGGGTCCCGGTCTCGCGGCGCGAGGCGCTTCAGCCTCTCCGCCTCGAGGCGCGCGCGGCGCTCGTGCCCGACGCGGCGCAGGCTTCCGTCCGCGTGCGCGACGAGAACACGGACGTCTTGGAGGCGTTGCTCCGCGTGCCGCTCCGCATCCGGGATGGCCTGCCGCACCTCGACGATGGGCGGGACTGGTCGGCCCGGCTCGAGGCGACGGACGCGCCGGTCGCCCCGCTGCTCGCGGCTGTGCCCGACGTGGTGGACCCCTCGGGGGAGTTCACGGGGCAGCTCCGCCTCACGGGCCGGGGCGAGGCCATCGCGTCTGCGGAGGGCGAGCTCCGCCTCGACGCCGTGGCGCTGACCGTGCGCGAGCCCTTCCAGCGCATTCAGCGCCTCGACGGACGCGTCGCCCTCGAGGAGGGACCGGCGGGCCGGGACCTCGTCGTCGACGACCTTCGGCTGCGCGACCGGGACGGCCGGGCCCGCCTCGACGGCCGGCTGACGACGGACGGGCTTCTCCGGCCAACTGCTGCGGTCTTCACGCTGGCCATGCGCGGCTTTCCCGTCCGCGACGAGGGCATTCCCATGGCCCACGTGGACGCGGACGCGCGCCTCGACGCCCGGGTGCGCGACGCCCGGGCCGTGGTCGACGTCCGCGTGCGCAACGCCGCCGTCGCCGTGCCGCCGGATGAAGGCCGCGAGGCCCTGGGGCTTCGGCCGCATCCGGACGTCACCTACGAGAGCGAGCCCGGCTTCGGGGCGGGCCCCTTTGCCGGCCGGCGCGCGGCGCGCGCGGGCCCGGCGCCGGACGGCACGCGGCCGGAGGATTCGGGGCCTGCGCCGGCCGGGCTCCCGGAGCGTCTTCGGCTTCGATTCCGAAGCTCGCCCTTCTTCGTGCGCCGGGACGATTTCGCGATTCAGCTCGAGCCCGACGTCACCCTCCGGGTCGACGAGGACGGGGCCACGCTCGGCGGTCCCGTGCGCGTGCGCCGGGGCAACCTCGAGCTCCTCGGCAAGACCTTCGAGCTCGAGCGCGGAGAGATCCTCTTCACCGGCGCCGCCACCATCGACCCGGAGCTCGACCTCCGCGCCGTGCATGCCCTCGCCGGGGGCGAGACCGTGGGCGTGGAGATCGGCGGGACCCTCGAGCGTCCCGAGCTGGCCTTCACCTCGAGCGAGGAAGGTCTCACGGAGCAGGAGATCCTCGACCGGCTCGTGCGCGGTCGCTCGAGCGGCGCCGCGAGCGAAACGGCCGACGACCAGGCGCGCTCGGTGCTCGCGGGGCTGACCGCGGGCGTGCTCTCGAGCCTCGCGCGTCGCCGCTTCGGAAGCTACGTGCCCGTGCTGGCCATCGAGAGCGACGGCGCGAGCCAAGCCCAGGTACGCGCGGGCTTCACCCTCGACCGGCTCATCCCCTCCTGGCTCGAGCCGGTGCTCGAAGGCATCTACGTGGAGGGCGTCTTCGGGGTCGCGGGGGAGGACGAGGAGAGCGAAGGGGGCCGGGCCTCCTTCAGCACGTCCGCGCTCATCGAGCTTCTCTTCCCCCGGCGCTTCGTCGGGACGGCTCTCGTCGACCAGCAGGCGAACTGGTCCCTCGACCTGAGCTGGGAACCATGACGCGGGGCGCCCTGCTCCTGCTCCTGGTGGCGCTCGCAGCCTGCGGGCGCATTCCTCCGGACCGCTACGGCGTCGCGCGCGTTCGCCTCACGGGCGTAGAGCGCTTCGACCCGCGGGCCCTCGAGAGCTGCCTGGTGACGCGGCCGCGGCCCCGGGCCGGACTCACCATCGGCCTCGTCGATCCGGTCTGCGGCGAGGCGCCCTTCGACCAGCCCCGGCGTCGCGTGGCCCTCTGGTCCTGGCCCTGGACCGAGTGGCCGCTCTTCGACCGCGTGCTCTTCGAGCAGGATGTGCAGCGCGTCGAGCGCTGGTACGCCGCGCGGGGCTATCATCAGGCGCGCGTCGTTCGCTGGACCGTCGACCCGCCAATGGCGGCCGAGGACGACGAGCTGCCGGCCGAGGATCCGCACCCTGGGTGCGACCGGCGCCGTGGCCGGCAGGGGTGCCGGGTCCGCGTGCTCATCGAGGTCGACGAGGGCGAACCCACGCTCGTGGGGCAGGTTACCCTTCGCGGCGGACACGCCCTGCCCGAGGCGCTCCAGGCGCGCCTCGCGGAGGCCACCGAGGGCCTCGATGGGGCTCGCTTCGACGAGGCCCGCTACGACGCGGCGAAGAACCGGCTGGCGCGCGTTCTGGCTGGCGAGGGCTACGCGCGGGCCACCGTGGAGGGCGATGCGCGCGTCGACCGCCCGAGCCGGCTGGCGGTCCTTCACTTTCGAGTCCGACCCGGGCCACGCTGCGTCTTCGGCGTGCTGCGCCTCGAGGGGGAGGGCGACCTCGATCGGCGGCGCATCCTCGCCGCGGCCGACGTACCCACCGGGGAGCCCTTCGACCAGGAGACGGTGCGCGAGACGCAGCGGGCGCTCGTCGAGCTCGGCGCCTTCGCCTCGGTCACCGTCGAGCCCGTGCTGCCCCCGGCCGGTGACCCGGAGGCGCGCGTCATCGATCTTCGCGC
>JBCCAW010000239.1:0-8492 GCA_039814655.1 Myxococcota bacterium
CCCGGGGGCCAGCGCCGCGGCGCCGGGGGGGGCGGGGCCGGGGGGGGGGGGCATCTTTGTCGACGTGACCATGCGGGCCGCCTCCGCGGCCCTCGGCGCCGAGACAACGCAGCTCCGGCACTTCCTGCTCTTCAGCGTTGGGTCGGACTCGGAGCAGCTGGTGGGCACGGCGGCGCTGGGGGGGGCCGCGGCCCGCGCCGGCATCACCACGTCCGTCGTCAGCATGGGCACGGGACCCGATACGCCGGCCCTCGAGCGCTTCTCCCGCCTCGGCGGAGGCCGCTTCTACATCGTGGACGACCTCCGGGAGCTGCCGCGCATCTTCACCCAGGAGACGCTCGAGGCGAGCCGCGCAGCGCTCGTCGAGGAGCCCTTTCGGCCGCGCTCCGCGTCGCCCAGCGCCGTGCTCGCGGGGGTGGACCTCGAGTCCGCGCCGACGCTCGGCGGCTACGCGTTGGTCAACACGAAGAGTCGCGCGCGCACGCTCATTCGGGCGAGCGACGAGGATCCGCTGCTCGCCGTGTGGCAGTACGGCGTGGGTCGCGCTGCGGTCTTCGCGACGGACGTGGGCGCGGAGCTCGGCCGGTCCTGGCTACGCTGGCCGGGCTACGGGACGCTCTTCGGCCAGCTCGGCCGCGCGCTCTCGCGCGCGCCGGAGCGCCGGGACGCACGGCTCCACGTGACCATCGAGGGGGGCGTCGGCCGGGTGGTCGTCGAAGCCGTCAGCGACGCGGGACGGACGCGAAACTACCTCGAGCTCCGCGGCGTCGTGACCGGGCCCGGAGGCGAGGGCCGGCCCCTGCGCCTCGAGCAGAGCGCTCCCGGGCGCTACGAAGCCCGCTTCCCCGCCGACGCGCCGGGTCCCTACCTCGTCACCGTTCGGGAAGACGAGGAAGGCGCGCCCGGAGCCGCGGTGTCGGACGCGGCGGTGTCCGATGCGGCGGCGTCGGACGCGGCGGTGTCGGACGCGGCGGTGTCGGACGCGGCCGTGTCGGGCGAGGCGGCAGAAGCGGCGCGTGAGCAAGGGGAAGGCGAAGAGGCGACGGCGCTCCTCGTGGGGTCCGCCGGGGTGGTGCGCCCCGACGGCGGGGAGCTGCGCGGCGCCGGCACGGACCGGGCGCTCCTCGAACGCCTCGCGGCGCTGACCGGCGGCACGCTCCGCGCCTCGCTCTCCGAGGTCTTTCAGGACCGGCCACCGCGCACCTGGTCGCATGCCCCGATGGCGCCGGCGCTGCTGAGGTTGGCGCTGGTGCTCCTGGTCCTTGGCGTGGCCCTTCGCCGCCTGGCCTGGCCCTGGCGGCGCCGGGCCGCGTCGCCAGGGGACACCTCGCCGGAGGTCGCCTCGAGCCCGGGGCCTCAGGCCCTCACGAAGAAGCGCTGGGACCGGGAGCCGCGCGAGGCCCGGGACTTCGTCCCCGTGGCGCACTCGGCGGCCGCCCATCCTGCGCCGACGGAGGGACCGGAGGCCGCGCCGGAGGAGAACGCATCCGCCCCCGAGGAGCCGCCCGCGGCGCGCTCCCTCGCCGAACGGCTTCTCGCCGAAAAGAAGAAAAACTAGCGCGGTACCCAAGGACCACGCGCCCGTGTCCGTCGCAGGCCCACGAGGACGCCCGGGGCGGGCGAAAGGACGGGACATGGGAAACGACCTCCGAGGGTTGCGCGCGAGGCGGGTACGTCCACGCCGCGCTGCGCTGCTGGTGACCTGGGGCCTGGCCTGCGCCTGCGCCTGCGCTTCGCAGCGCGTGGCGCCGAGCTCGCGCGGGGCCGCGTCGCAGCCGACGGCGCCGAGCTCGTCCGGGGCCACGGCGGCGCCGGGAGAAGAGGGCGGCGCCCTGGGCGATGTCGCGCTTGGACCGGCGCTGGCGGCTCCGGATCTGCCGGAGTGCGGGACGCAGCTCGCGGGGCGCGTGTCGCCCGAGCTCGTGCGGCACGCCCTCGCGAGCGGGGAGGGGCCCATACGCGCCGCCGCCCAGCGCGGCCTGGCCTTCCTCGGCCGTGACACGCTGGCCTGGCAGAGCCAGCACAACTGCTACGGGTGCCACGTCCAGGCCGTGACCTTCGACGCGATGATCGTCGGCCGCGAGAACGGATATGCGGTCCCCGACGCGCACTTCGACGGTGTGCTCGAGGGGCTCACGACGCTGCCCGGCGGGGCCAAGCAGCCAGGCATCGGCTTCAGCGTGCGCGGTTCGCCGGGACATCTCGAGGAGAGCAGCAAGACCTTCGGCGGCGCCGCCCTCGCGGCCTACGACCAGCACGTTGGTGGTGACCTCGCCGATGATCTGCTGCGCACGGCCGAGCAGATTCTCCCCTACCAGCTTCCGGACGGCTCCGTGCGCTCGACGGACCGGCGCCCGCCGGTCGTGGCGGGGCTGATGCAGTCGACGCATCAGGCCGCTGCGACCTGGCGGCAGGCCTATGCGCGGAGCGCCGACGACCGCTGGCTCCAGCCCCTGGCCCGCGCCGAGCAGTACATCCGGAGTCGCGCCGCCGCGCTCACGGACGCGCGGGCGACCTACCTCCAGGACCTCAGCTACGCCGTACTCGGCCTCCGCGCCGCGGGAGCCGACGCGGGGGAGCCGCTGGTGACGCAGCTCGCGGACGCGCTCCGCGGCCGGCAGAACTCGGACGGCGGGTGGGGTTTTCGGCCTGGCGAGGCCTCCGATGCCTTCGCCACGGGCCAGGCGGTGAACGTGCTCAAGGGCCTCGGGGCGAGTCACACCGAAGGGCCGGCGGCCCGCGGCATGGCCTGGCTCCTCGGCCACCAGCGCGAGGACGGCGGCTGGTCCACCGGTGGTGACCGCCGCGGCGAGGCCATGTGGGGCGTGCTCGGTCTCGTGACCGCGGACGTGCTGGACGTGCGCGTCGCGGGGCTCGTGGACGGGCAGCGTCTCAGCTCGCCCGCGGACCTCACGCTCGGCGCGACGGAGCCCACGGGCGGGTTGGCCGCGCGAATCGAGCTGCGCGTGGACGACGTCCCCGTGGCGCGTGCCTGCGGGGAGGGGCTCCGGGCGCGCGTCGACCCCCGGGGCCTCGCCTCCGGCGCCCATCGCGTGGACGTGGTGGCGACGCGTCGCGACGGCCGAGAGAGCCGCCGCCGGCTGACCTTCTACACCGGCGACACCTTTCTCACGCGCGCCGGCGCACGCTTCGTATCCGGGCGCACGGAGATCTCCTTTCGCAACGTGGCCGCCGCCGCCGGAGGCGTCGTGCGTCTCCGCGTACACCGGGAAGGGGAGCCGGACGCGCCGCTACGCGTGCTCGAGGCCCCGGCCGTACCCGGCGCCATGGTCGTGGCCTGGGACGGCCAGGACGCGGAAGGTGCGCCCTCGGGCCGCGGGCGATTCACCGGAGAGCTGGCCTACGTCGATGCGGCCGGCCGACTCCGGCAGACCCTCGAGGTGACCTTCGTCCACGACACCGCGGAGGCCCAGGACGCGCGCTTCGGCCAGGTCGCCGGGCAGCTTCGCCTCGGCGACGAGGACAACGTCGAGGGCGTCGAGGTCGAACTCGTGGATCGCGAGGGCCGCGTCGTTCAGCGGACCCGCTCGACGCGGAGCGGCAACTACCGCTTTCGCAACGTGGACGGCGGGAACTACCGCGTGCGTACGCGGCGCCGCTCGGGGAGCGGGGTCGTGGAGGCGTCGGCCCAGGCGGCGCCGGCGCAGGCGACGAGCGCGGACCTCGACCTCTGAGACCCCCCCTCGCCATCTGGGGAACGCGACAGCGGCCGGCCCGGGCCTTAGACACGACCTCGACGAAAACGTGAACGGCCACGGGCTTCGGCGTCGAAGCCACCGCTTCCCCGACGGGGAGGGGCCAAAGTCCCGCGCCGGCTGCCGTTCGCTTTCCTTCGAGGTCTCATGCTGCCCACCCCCACGTCCCCCGCCCTCTGCCCCTCCTCCCCTGGTCTCGAGGCGGCGATCGCGGCGCGGGTGGACCGCCGGCCGCCCCGCGATGGGCGCGTGCCTTATCTCAAGCTCCATGGCCTCGTGTTCGCCGTCGTCGGCTTGGCCCTGGCGCTTCCCCTCGCGGCCGTGAGCCTCCCCGCCGCCCTCGCGGCCGGGCTCGTGCTCGCCATCGGCGCCGCCCTCGCCCTCGAGCTCGGCGACGGTCCCGCGGCGCCGCTCCTCTACGCGGTCCCGGGCTTCGTGGTTCCCACGGCTTTCCTCGCCGGCCCCTCGTCCGTGGCGCTCGGCTACGCCTGGCTGCCCGGTCTCGTCGGCGCCATTGCCGCGGCGGCGCTCGTGAGCGGCGTCCGCGGCGCTCTCCATGAGCTCTGGGCTCCCGTGAGCCTCGACTGGCGCGGCCGGCTCGCGGCCGGCCTCTCACGCGGGTGCCTCGCCCTCGGCGTCCTCTTTTTGCCGCTCCGCGACCTCAGCAGCGACGCGCTGGTGGCGGAGCTCACGCTTCCCTTCGCGGCGGCGCCCTTCGCCCTCGCCCTCGCCCTCGCCCTCATGGGGCTCTCCGGGGACCGGCGCCGGCTGCGCTTCCTGCGCTTGGTGGCGGCCGGACGCCATCCCAGCAAGCGCCTCGCCTCGCTTTCGGAGGTCCCGGTGGCGCTCCGCGAGGAGCTCGCCGGCCTCACGGCGCGGAGCGCCCGCGGTCCGCACGTGCTCGTTCACGCGGAGGCCCGGGGCGCTGGCGCCTATCGCTTCGGGGAAGCGTCGCTCCCCTTGGCCTTCACGGCGCCGGAGCGTGACGCTCAGGTCCTCGGGGAGCGCATCGCGACGCTGGCCTTCGTGGCCGTCGCGGCGTCCTTCGCTTTGGCCGCGCTTCTCGTTCAGGCCTGACGCAGGAGCTCGGCGCTGGTCGTGAGGCCTACGCCGGCATCGCGGAGCGCGGCCAAGGCCCGCTCCCCGTCCCCGGGCGACAGGTCGACGGCCCGCACCGCGTCCTCGACCACCGTGACCCGAAACCCCTCCGCGGCGGCGTCTGCGGCCGTGGCCCGGACGCAATAGTCCGTGGCCAGCCCGAGGCAGATCACGTCGCGTACGCCGCGGCTCCGGAGAAACGCCGCGAGCCCCGTGTCCGTCCGGCGCCCGTTGTCGAAGAAGCCGCTGTAGCTATCGACGCTGAGCTCCGTGCCCTTCGGGAAGACCGCCGCGTCGCCGAGCGCGAGCCCCGGCGCGAAGTCGGCGCCGCGTGTGCCCTGCACGCAGTGGTCGGGCCAGAGGACCTGCGCGAGCCCATGGAGCGTGATCTCCTCCCCGGGGGCCTTGCCCGGATGCTGGCTCGCGAAGGACAGGTGTCCCGGTGGGTGAAAGTCCTGCGTGGCCACCACGAGCTCGAAGCGAGGGATCAGCAGGTTCGCGACGGGCACGACGGCGTCGCCCTCGGGCACGGCGAGGGCCCCGCCGGGGAGGAAGTCGTTCTGTACGTCGATGACGAGCAGGGCCGTATGGGGCATGGCGTCTCCTTCAGACCCACATCTCGAAGCCGTCGCGCTCGAGCTCGCGGTAGCGCGCTTCGTCGAAGCGGTAGAGGCGGGCCGGGCGCCGGGGTACGTCCGTTTCGCGCTCCCCTGTGTCCAGCACGAAGCCGAGGGCGAGCATCTTCTTGCGGAAGTTCCGCTTGTCGACGGGGCGCTCGAGCAGCGTCTCGTAGAGGTGCTGGAGCTGCGAGAGGGTGAAGCGCTCCGGGAGGAGCGCGAAGCCGATGGGCCGGTAACGGACCTTGCCGCGAAGCCGCTGCCGCGCGACGTCCACGATCCGGTCGTGGTCGAAGGCCAGCTCCGGCAGCGCCTGCACGCGCCACCAGCGTGCGTCGGCGGCGTCCGTGGCAGCGCGCACGGTGTGGTCCCGGATGTTGACCAGCGCGTACCAGGCGCAGCTCACGACGTGCTCGCGCGGATCCCGGCCCGGAGCGCCAAAGGTAAAGAGCTGCTCGAGGTAGGCGTCGGCGAGTCGAAGGCCCGTCTCCTCCGCGAGCTCCCGCCGCGCGGCCACCTCGAGGTCCTCGCCGACGTTCACGAAGCCCCCGGGGAGCGCCCAGGTCCCGGCGAAGGGGGCGCCGGCGCGCTCCACGAGCAGCACCTTCAGGTCCTCGTCGTCGAGACCGAAGACCACCGCGTCCACGGTGAGCGCCGGCCGCGCGTAGCGGTAGGTGAAGCTCAAGGCGTGCCTTCTGCCGCCAGCTCTGCGGCGAGCGCGTCGAGCTCGTGCCGGTAGGCGTCCGAGAGGATGGGAAAGCGGCACCAGGTCTTCGGGTCGAGGTTCTCGTCGTCGAGGTGGAAGCTCGGGGCGTAGCGCTCGCGCTTCCACTGGTTGCGCACCCAGAGCTGGAAGAAGCGCTGGGTCCAGGCGAGGCGGAGCGCGGCGCTCGCCTCGGGAAAGAAAGCGCCGAGGCTCGCGTGGACTTCCCGCGGGGCCTTCTTGTCCCGGATGGCCAGGCGCTCGATGGCGTCGAGCACCGGGTAGGGCATGAGGTCCTTCTCGTCGGTCTGGGCCCCGTCGGCGCTGGCGTCGGCGGGCCGGAGCTCCGCCGTGGGCTGCTGCGCGTTCACCGCGGCCAGCGCCGGGCGCGGTGCGATCGCCGCGCTGCCCTCGGTCTCGAGCCAGCGCAGCCAGTGGCGCAGAAAGGCCTTGTCGATGCCGGCGATGGGCGAGAGGCCGCCGGCCGTGTCGCCATCCATGGTCGTGTAGCCGACGGCGGCTTCGGAGCGGTTGCTCGTCGCCAGGAGGATCTGCCGCCGAACGTTGGCGAGGAGCCAGATGCTCGGCGCCCGGGAGCGCGCCTGCACGTTCTGGAGCGCGAGGTCGTCCGTGTCCCATTCGAGGGTGCGGCCGAGCGCGACCTCCGCCGCCTGCGTGTAGGCCTGCACCATGGCGTCGACCTCGATCTCATGGTGCGTGCTGCCCACGTCCTCGGCCACGGCGCGGGCCGCGTCCCGGGTGACCGCGGAGCTGTTGCGCGTCGCCTGGTACGCGGTGGTCAAGAGCGCCGCGGTCAGGGAAGCGAGGTCGTCCGTGTCCGGGAGTGGCACGTGCCCGAGGGCCGCACGGAAGCCCGCGCGGCCGAGCTCGGCGAGCCCGAGCTCCACCATGAGCCGCACCAGGTACGCGCAGGCCGCGCTGTCGGCGCCGCCGCTGAGGGAGACCACGTAGCCCTGGCCGCGGCTCTTCACGAGGTAGTCGAAGAGGCCCAGCGCGACGCATCGCGCGAAAGCCTCCTCCTTGCCGAGGCTCCGCGGCGCGACCGCACCGCCGGCGTCCGGCGCCTCGCCGGGGACGTGAAAGGCGGCGCGGGCCACGCGCGCCGGGGAGGGCTCCGGCGTAAAGCTCGTACGGCTGGCGCGGAGCAGGCGGACCGCGTCGATGTCGACCACCGCGTCCGCCAGGGAAAAGGCGGCGTAGCGGAAGCGCTCGGTCTCCGCCCGGAGCCGGGCCCCTTCCGCGATCATCCCGTCGCCGTCGTAGATGACGCGCCCGGCTTCGTTGCCGAGCAGGTTCGCGTAGAGGTAGACGCAGCCGAAGGCCCGGCCTCCCTCGCGCACGAGCCGGAGGCGAACGTCGTGTTTGCCGAAGGCGAAGTGGCTCGCGCTCGGGTTCAAGATGACGTCGACGCCCGCCTTGGCGAGGCGAGCGCCGGGGCGCTCGGCCACCCAGGCGTCCTCACAGATCTCGAAGCCGAAGGTCAGGTCACCGACCTCGAAGCTCAGGTCCCCGAAGGGAATGCGCCGGCCGCCGCGGTCGAGCTCCGTGGCCTCGCCCTGCGGCCAGGGCCGGAACCAGCGCGGTTCGTAGTGCACGCCGTCCCCGGGGAGGTGCTGCTTCGCCGCGATGCCCACGATCTCCCCGTCCGCCAGCAGCGCGCTGGCGTTGAAGACGGCGCCGCGGTGCGCCACGGGAAGCCCGACGTTCACGACCATGCCCGCCGTGCGCGGGGCGAGGGCCTCGAGGCGCGCCCACGCCTCCCGGGCCACGAAAGGCGCCAGGAACATATCGTCGCAGCCGTAGCCCGTGAGCGAGAGCTCCGGCAGGCAGAGCACACGCACGCCACGCCGCCGCGCTTCCTCGAGGGCCGCGCCGATGGCCGCCGCGTTGGCCTCCCAGCCGAGCGGGGTCGTCCGGAGGGCCGCTACGCCTACTTTGATGCGTCGCATTCGTCTTCTTCCCCTGCGCCGCGGAGCGTGGCTTTGCCGCCCGGGCCGAGCGCCGCCGCGAGCAGCGGCGCCACCTTTTCCACCTGAAGGAAGTCCGGGCGCGCTTCGCCGAGGGCGCGCGCGCGCGGGTGCGTGTCCGTGCAGGCGAGGCGGCTGAAGAGCCCACTCGCCTCGATGCGCTCGAGCACCGCGCCGGGCAGCACCCCGTGCGTGGCCACGGCGGCGATGCGCGCGGCGCCGGCCTCCCGGTAGGCCTTGGCGGCCCCGATGAGCGAGCCGCCGGTGCGGATCATGTCGTCGTACATGACGACGGTCTTGCCGCGCACGTCCGCGGCCAGCGCCGTCACCTCCGTGGCGGTCCCCGTGCGCCGTTTGAAGACGAAACCGG
>JBCCAW010000468.1:0-4884 GCA_039814655.1 Myxococcota bacterium
CGGGCACGGCGTGACAGTGCACGGAGCTCGTCGTCGAGCGAGCGCCTTCGCCTTCGATGAGCGCCACGAGCGCCGCCCGCGTCGCCTCGTCCAGCTCGACCTCTTCGCCCACGTCGAAGGCCAGGTCGCAGCGCCGCGCCGGCTGGTCCGCGGCGGGTCGCACCTGCGGTAGCTCGCGCGCGACGCGCCTCGCGATGCGCCGGAGCCGCTCGCGCTGCGCCTCTCGCTTCGCTTCGCCGTCGACGTAGCCCACACGAAAATAGCCGCCGTGCCGCGTGGCCCAGCCCGCGCCGTTTTCGCCCACGCTGAAGGCGACGGGCCACTGCTGCGCGTACACGTCGGCCCAGCCGAGGGGCCGCCCGGTGACCGCCGCGAGCACGAGGCCGGCGTCGGCCAACGCGTGGAGCGCGGCGTAGGCTTCGGCCTCGAGCACGCCGTCCCGGGTGAGCGTGTCGTCGACGTCGAAGACCACGCCGCGAAGGGAGGCGAGCACCTCGCCCGGGAGCGTGGCCAGCGGCGCCGGGTTCCCGGGGGCGTGGCCACCGCTCATGCGTCTTCCACCTGGAGGAAGGCGGCCTTGAGGTATCGGCCTTCGGGAAACGCCGGAGGCGTCGGGTGGTCGTCGCCGGCGCCGTGGAGCGAAAGCAGGCGCACGCGCTTGCGCGCGTCCGTCGCCGCCTCGGCCACGATGCGCGTGAGCGCATCCGGGCGAAGCGCACCGCTGCAGGAGCAGGTGATGAGCAGGCCGCCGTGACGCACGAGACCGAGGCCGAGGGCGTTGAGGCGCCGGTAGGCCTTGGTCGCCCGGGGGAGCGAGCGCTTCGTGGGGGCGAGCTTCGGCGGGTCGAGCACGACGACGTCGAAGCGCTCCTTGGCCTTGTGCAACGCGGGGAGGGCGCGCTTCACGTCTTCCTTGCGGAAGGCGATGCGGCCTTCGAAGCCCGCGTGCGCCGCCTGCGCCGCGCCGGCCGCGACCGCCGTGGCCGAGCTTTCGAGGGCGACGACCTCCGTCGCTCCCCCGGCGCAGGCGTGCAGCCCCATGCTGCCGACGTAGGCGTAGGCGTCGAGCACTCGCACGGCCTCTCCTCGTTCCCGGGCCCGTTCCACCCAGCGCCGGACCCGCGCGCGGTTCGGTCGCTGGTCGAGGTAGTAGCCGGTCTTCTGACCGAGGGAAGCGGGGAGCCGGAGCGAGAGTCCGAGCTCGCGAAAGGCGAGCTCCGTCGGCGCCGGTCCGCGTAGCACCCGCGCGTCCGTCGCGAAGCCTTCCGAACGCGCCATGTCCACGGGCGCGCCGAGCACCGTGCGCGCCCCGGTCACGCGCTGCACGTGGCCGGCGATGAGCTCTTCGCGGCGCATCATGCCTGCGGTCCCGAGCTGAAGGACGGCGACCTCGCCCAGCACGTCGACGACGAGCCCGGGGAGCGCGTCTCCCTCGGCGTTCACGAGCCGGTAGGCCGTGGAGCTCTCGTTCGGGAGCCCGAGGGAGTGTTCCCGAAAGGCCCGCGCCGCGTCGAGGCGGCGCGCCAAGGCGCCGGCGGCCTCGTCGCCGAAGACCTCGTCCGGGTCACGGCCGAGCAGGCGCACGGGAATGGCGCTCTTCGGCGAGTAGAAGCCGAGGCCGACGGTCTTTCCTTCGGGGTCGACCACGCTCACGAGGTCCCCGGGCGCCGGCGCACCGTCGACGCCCGCCACGGCCTGGGCGTAGACCCACGGGTGGCCGGCCCAGAGTGGCCTTACGTGGCCCCGACGGAGGCGGACCCGTCCCATGGGCGGCTCATAGCACGTGCGGCTCGCCTTGCTCCCCCGGGCCCGGCCCCCTAGGTTCCGAAGGCAGCGTCCGCCGCTGCTGGAGCCCTACGCGATGCCCCGTTTCCTCATCGGCACGCCCGGCATGGGCGAGCTTCTCATCATCCTCGTGATCGTCGTGCTGGTATTCGGGGCGAGCCGTCTCCCGCAGCTCGGCGAAGGCGTAGGGAAGGCCATCCGCAACCTGAAGCGTGGCCTGAACGAGAACGACGACATCGACGTGACGCCCCAGGGCAAGCAGGTCGAGGAAGGCGTCGCCGCGGTGCGGGAAGAGGTCGCCGAGGCGGACCTCGTCGACCGGGGCTGAGCCCCGGCCCCGTTTTCGTCGCGGCCGCGCGCGACGACGCCGTCCTCGACGACGCCGCGCTCGACGACGCCGGCCCACTCAGTGCAGCGTGGGGCTCCGCGCCGCGTGCGCGCAGGCCGCGCGGATCGCCGGGTGGAGCGACGCGGCGCGCGTCAGGCGGCGCGCGTCCGAGCGGCGCAACAGAGCGACGCACGCGAGCGCGATGTCCCGTGGGCAGTGGGGGTTTTGGAGCAGCGCCGAGCGCACGGCGTAGCGAACCACCCAGCGCGGGCTCCGAAACACCGCGGCGAGCGCGTCCGGGTGCGCGGGCCGCCGCGCCAAGAGGCGCACCACGTCGGGTTCGGTCAGCGCCGGGTTGCCCAGGAGGATGTGCACCACATCCGGATGCGGGTCCCGGAGCACGCGCTGCAGCAGCGTGCGGTCCCGGCCTCGGGCGAGCGCTTTGCGTTCTCCCAGCGTGATCGGGCGCCCGCGCCGAAAGTCGGGCACGGGGAGGGCGCCGTCTTCGGGGACGTCGGCGTGCGCGGGGTACAGCAGGCCCGCCGTGAGCACGCGGCCGCGGCGCTGGGCCCAGGCCGAGGCCTCCCGGCGGAGTGTCGCGTGCCGCGGGTCCTGGAGCGCGACCACGACGGAGAGCAGCAGCGTCGCCTGGTGCGGCGTGCGGGCGACCCCTTCCACGACCACGTCGAGCTCCGCCGCCAAGCGCTCCGGCGTGTAGGCCTCGATGGCGCGGGTGACGTACCCGATGCGCAGCGCGACGTCGGGTACGGCCGCGACGCGGCGGGCGAGCGCCGCGAAGGCCGACGCGGGCGTCTCCGCGGCGGGGGTCTCGGGCGGGGCGCTCGAGCGGCTCACGCGGCGAGTGTAGCCCTTGCAGCGACGCGGGCCACGGCTCGGCCCCGGGGACGGCGACCCGCCGGGCGCTCTTGACGCAGCGCGTAAAGCCACGCTACCTCGTCCAAAGCATCGGCGCGTCGCCGTGCCGCGACCGAGGACCCACCAGCCCGTGAGCGCAAGCCCGACCGACAGCGCGAGCCCATCTCAGAGCGCGAGCCCATCTGAGAGCGGAAGCCCGACCGAGAGCGACGGGAGCGCCTCCGCGCCGGGCGGTCGCGAGGCGCGGCTCATCAAGCGCTACGCGAACCGGAAGCTCTACGACACGCGGGACAGCCGCTACGTGACGCTCCAGCAGGTCGCCGTGTTCGTCCGCGAGGGCGAAGACGTCCAGATCATCGACAACAAGTCGAAGGAGGACCTGACCAACGTCACGCTCGCGCAGATCATCTACGAGGAAGAGAAGAAGGGCGAGAGCGAGACCCGCAAGAGCACGCTCCGCTCCTTCATCCAGGATGGTCGCGAGCGCATCATCACGTCCTTGCCGGCCTCGATCTCGAAGCTGGTTCGCCGCGAGGACGGCGAAGACGCGCCGCATCCCGAAGACGTGGCGGAAGCGGCGAAGGCCGTGGCCGAGGCCGTCGCGGCCGCCTCCGACGACGGAGCGACCAAGGCGTCGGAGACGTCACCGGGTAAGAAGCCAGCGCTCCTCGACGACCTTCGCGCCATGGCCGACGAGCGAATCCGCGCCGTCTTCGGCTCGGCCCTCGGCCACGTGAGCCAGCTTCAGAACGAGGTTGGGCGGCTCCAGATCCGCATCGAAGAGCTCGAGACGAAGCTCCAGCACCTGGCCGGCCGTGACGAGGCCCCGAAGGACGAGGGCGAGTAGACCGGTCATTTTTCGCGGCGACGCCGGCGGTTTTCGCCGGAAATCGTCGCAAGCGCTGGAATCGGCCCCAAGGTGTGCGCGTTGCCGCCATCGCACCTCCATGGGTAGGAACCACCACACCGCACCGCTCCGCCGGGACTTCGAGGCCGAGGCCTTGCCTCACCTCGACACGCTCTACGGCGCCGCGCTCCGTTACACCCGCTCGCCGAGCGACGCCGAGGACCTCGTCCAGGACACGCTCCTGAAGGCGTACCGCTTCTACGACCGCTTCGAGGCGGGCACGAACATGAAGGCCTGGCTCCTCAAGATCCTGACCAACACGTTCATCAACCGCTACCGGCGGAAGGTGCGCGAGCGGAAGGTCTTCGACGGGGTCACGGCGAAGCCCGTGGGCGAGGGCGTCATGAGCCGCGCGGCGATGCGCGGCCTCAGCCGGCCCGTCGAGGATGCGCAGCGGCGCCTGCTCGCGGAGGAGATCCAGGCCGCCATCGACGAGCTGCCCGAGGATTACCGCATCATGGTGCTTCTCGCAGACGTGGAAGAGCTGGCGTACAAAGAGATCGCCGGAATCGTCGGCTGCCCCGTAGGGACCGTCATGAGCCGCCTGCATCGCGCCCGGAAGCAACTCCAGAAGAAGCTCGTGCAACAGGCCGTGGAGCTCGGCATCGTCGCCGACGACGGCGCCGGGGCCGGGCCCGTGTCCCTCGAGGCCTACCGGCAGAAGGCGGCGGCGCGATGAGCTGCGCGCTCGTTCAGCGTCATGTCGGAGCCCTGGTCGACGGGGAGCTGGACCCGACCACGCAGATCGAGCTCGAGCGTCACGTCGACGCGTGCGTGCCGTGTCAGGAGCGCCTGGAGTTCGAGATGGCCACGCGCTCGATGGTGCGCGAGGCCCTCTCCGCACCCGCCGCGCCGGCGCACCTCGAGGAGCGGATCCGCTTCGCCCTCGACCGCGAGCCGGCGCCGGGAGCTCCGGCGCGGGAGCCCTGGGTTCGGGTCTGGCCCGTGGCGCCACGTCACGCCGTGCCGGCGGCGGCGGCCGCGAGCC
>JBCCAW010000636.1:0-3265 GCA_039814655.1 Myxococcota bacterium
GCGCCGTGCCGGCGATGGGCACGGACCCGACGAACCTCACGTTGACGCTGCGTGACGCCTGCGGGACCACGACCAACCGGGCCTGCGAGTCGGGCATGATGGGCACCGGGCCTTCGATCACGCAGGCGCTTGCGGCGGGCACCTACATCGTGGTGGCCGAGGCTCCCGAGCTCACCGCCTCCACCTTCGACCTGAGCTTCACGGCCATCGCGACGCCGTGAGCCACGGGCCCCCATGGGGCCCGCACACCTCGAAAAACGGCCAGGCGGCCTTCTGCCTGGCCGTTTTTTTGTGTCCCCGGCCGCGGGCCAGCTATGCGGCAAGCATGGCGAAGCGAAAGGAAGGGGCTCGGCCCTTTGCGTTCTTTCGGGCCGGCGCACGCGCCGACGCGGTCTCTACGGCGAAGCCGATCCTCGTGCTCGAGGACGTCTACAAGTACTTCCGCGAGGACCACCCGACGCTGCGCGGCGTGAACCTCACCGTCGAGCGCGGTGAGTTCTGCTTCGTCACGGGACCGAGCGGCGCGGGGAAGAGCACGCTGCTTCAGCTCATCTACCGGAAGCACACGGTGGATGCGGGGCGGATCCTCTTTTGCGGCCGGGACATCGCCAGGCTCCGGGAGAAGTCCATTCCCTTCCTTCGCAGGAACCTCGGCATCGTCTTCCAGGACTTCAAGGTCGTGCGCCACTGGACCGTGCAGGAGAACGTGGCCATCGCCCTCGACATTCTCGACATGCCCCGGCGCCTCGTGCGCAGCCGCGTGGGCGAGGCCCTCGAGCGCGTGGGCCTCGAAGGCCGGGGCGGCGAACGCACGGAGAACCTCTCCGGCGGGGAGATGCAGCGCGTGGCCGTGGCCCGGGCCATCGTCACGGAGCCGGCGCTCATCCTGGCCGACGAGCCCACGGGCAACCTCGACCCGCATCTCGCCATCGACATCCTCACGCTCTTCGAGGAGATCCACGCCACGGGCACGACCGTGCTCTTCGCCACGCACGACCATTCGCTCATCGCGAAGCGGAACCACCGGCTCATCTCCATCGACGAGGGCCGCGTGCTCGAGGCCCGGCGCGGTCTAGCGAGCTGGAAGAGCGAGTCGAGGGAGAGCGAGCCGGCCCCCGTCGACCCGGCGCCGACCGAGGGAACCCGCCCGGTGCTGCGCCCCGGGCTTCACGCCGTGAGCTGAGGAGAACGTGATGGAGCTCGAAGCGATGATGACCCGCGCCCGGCGCGGCCTGAGGGAAGAGCGACGCCTTTACGTGGTGGCCGTGAGCAGCCTGGCCGTCGCGTTCTTGAGCGTGGGCGGCGCGCTCTTGGCCATGCAGAACCTCTCGCGGCTGGCGGAGCGCTGGGGCGAGAGCGCGCGCATGACCGTGTACCTGGCCGAGGGCATCGAGAGCTCGGACCGCACCCAGCTCCAGATCACCCTCGAGTCCCTGCCCGAGGTGGCGTCGCTCCGGCACCTGAGCGGCGCCGAAGCGCGCGAGGAGTTCCTCGCCCAGGCGGACGTCGACTCGGCGCTCGCAGCGCTCCCCGCCGATGCCTTCCCGGCGTCCTTCGAGGTGGAGCTCGCCGCGGGCACGAACCCGGCGCGCGCGGCGGTGATCGCCGAGCGCCTCGGGGCGCTGCGGGGCATCGACGACATCGAGACCTACCAGGGCTGGCACGAGCGGCTGGCGGCGCTGGTCCGCGCGGGCCGAGGCGTCGCCGGCGTGCTGACGCTCCTGGTGCTCCTCTGCGTCGTGGCGGTGATCGGCAACACCATCCGCCTCGCCGTGGCCCGACGCCGAGACGAGATCGAGGTGATGAAGCTCTGCGGGGCGACGGACCGCTTCGTGCGGGGTCCCTTCGTGCTCGAGGGCGCCTTCCAGGGCCTCCTGGCGGCGCTGCTCTCCGTGCTGGTACTCAGGGCGGCCTTCGCCGCGCTTCGCGGGGCCTTCGACGCGAGCCTCGCCGCGCTCGCCGGCACGAAGACCGTCTTCCTCCACCCGGCCCTTCTCGTGGCCATCATCGCCAGCGGCGGCCTGCTCGGCGCCGCCGGCAGCGCCGTCTCCCTCCGTCGCTACCTCCAGGTTTGAGCCATGCGCCGCTTCGCCACGCTCACCTTCGTGCTCGCACTCAGCGCCGTCGCGGGAGCTCAGCCGACGCTCGACGAAGCCCGCGTCGCCCTCGAGGAGGCCGAGGCCGAGGAGGCGCGCATCGCCGCGGAGTCGGCGACGCTCGGCGAGCAAGAGGACGCCGCCCGGGAGCGGCTTCGGACGCGCACGCGGGCGCTCTATCGGCTCCGGCGGGCGGGCATGCTCCCCGTCGCCGGGGGCTTCGACGCCATGCTCACGCACCTGGGCCGCGTCGAACGCCTCGAGCGCATGGTCGTTCGCGACCTGCAGACGGTACGCCGCGTAAGCGGCCGGCGCGTGGAGCTGGTGGCCGCGCAGGCCGAGGCAGAAGCCCGGGTGCGCGAGGGGCGCGACGCGGCGCGGGCCGCCGAGGAGGCGGTGCAGGCCCAGGCGGCGGACGCGGCGCTGGGTGCGGAGCTGGCCGGGCTCTTCGGTGCGCCCCGGCTTCCCAGCGGCGGACAGCCGCCGCGCGTCGACGCGGTGCTTCGCGAGGGCTCGCTGCGCGTGCGCGGCGCGGCGTCCGGTGGCTTCGCGCGGGAGCGCGGTCGCCTCGCCCTGCCCGCCGCCACCGGCGCGGTGCGCGAGGCCAGCCGCGAGGACGGCGTGGGCCTCGAGCTCTTCGCGGCGGAACGCAGCGCCGCGAGGGCGGCCGCGGAGGGGCGCATCGCCTTTGCCCGTCGCTACGGTCGCTACGGTCGCATGGTCGTCATCGACCACGGCGACGAGTACTTCACCGTCTACGGAAACCTGGGCGAGATCGTCGCTCGCCCCGGCGATTGGGTGGGCCGCGGTGCCACCGTGGGCCGCGCGGGTCCCGAGCCGCTCTACTTCGAAGTTCGGCGCGGGACGCGCAGCCTGGACGCTCGTCGCTGGCTCGGGCTCTAGCTCGAGCCCTAGCCCTAGCGCCCGGCTTCAGTCGTGGTCGTGGTCCGAGGTGCCCTCGGCCTCGTCCGTGCCCTCGTCGGTGTCGTGGTCGTGGTCGTGGTCGTCGCCCTCGTCGTGCGCGTGCGCGTGCTGCTTGCCGTCGTCGTGCGTGTGGTCGTGGTCGTGGTCGTGGTCGGCCGTGGCCGCCGAGGACGTGCCGCCGGCGGACTGGCCACCGCCGCAGGCGAGAGGCGCGGCATTCGGCGCGGAATTCCTTGGCTGGAACC
>JBCCAW010000682.1:0-2960 GCA_039814655.1 Myxococcota bacterium
CCGCGTGCACGAGTGCAGGCCGGCCTCGAGCCGGCCCCGGCACTGCGAGTTGGGGCAGCCGAGCACGGCTTCGCCCTCGGCCCGTTCGACGGGGGTCGCGCAGACCGGGCAGGCCGCCGGCGGCGTCCACGGGATGGCCTGCTCCGGGCGCTTTTCCAGTACGACGCGGAGCACCTGCGGGATGATCTCCCCGGCCTTCTGGACGACCACGGTGTCGCCGATGCGCACGTCCCGCTCGGCGACGAGATCGAGGTTGTGGAGCGACGCCCGGCTCACGGTCGTGCCGCTCAGCGCCACGGGCGCGAGCACGGCCACGGGCGTGAGCGCGCCGGTCCGGCCCACGTCCACCAGGATGTCCTCGAGCACGGTCTCCTTGCTCTCCGCGGCGTACTTCCAGGCCGTCGCCCAGCGCGGGAAGCGTGCCGTGAAGCCGAGGGCACGCCGCTGCGCCAGGGCGTCGACCTTGAGCACGATGCCGTCGGTCTCGTAGGGGAGTCTCTCGCGGAGGCCCTCGAACTCGTCGACGAAGGCAACGATGGCCTCCACGTCCTTCAGCGCCCGCTCTTGCCGATGCGTGGGCAGGCGCTGCTCCGCCAGATGCGCGAGCATCGTGAGATGCGACTCGAAGTAGTCCTCGACGAGGTCGTAGAAGGCCACGCGGAGGGGCCGCTCCGCCGTCATGCGAGGGTCGAGGAGCCTCAGCGAGCCCGCGGCGGCGTTTCGCGGGTTCGCGAAGAGCGCTTCGCCGCGCGACGCCCGCTGCGCGTTGACGGCGTCGAGGTCCGCGCCGTGAATGTAGACCTCGCCGCGCACCGTATGCGGACGGGGATCGGCGATGCGGAGCGGCACGGACATGACCGTTCGGAGGTTCGAGGTGACGTCCTCGCCGACGGAGCCGTCGCCCCGTGTGGAGGCCTGCACGAGCTGGCCGCCTTCGTAGCGACACTCGATGCTCGCGCCGTCGATCTTCGGCTCGGCGACGTAGGTGATCGGCGCGTCGTCCGGAAGCCCTTCGCGCACGCGGCGGTCGAACTCCCCGAGCTCCTCGGCGTCGTAGACGTTGTCGAGAGAGTACATGCGCACCGCGCGCTTGACCTTTCGGAACCCCTCGGCGGGCTCCGAGCCCACGCGCTGGGTGGGTGAGTCGGGCGTCACGAGCTCCGGGTGCGCAGCCTCCAGCGCGAGGAGCTCGCGGAAGAGCGCGTCGTACTCCGCGTCGGTGACGCTCGGGGCGTCGAGTACGTAGTAGGCATGCGCGTGGGCCCGAAGGGCCTCGGTCAGCTCGCGGTGGCGCATCGGGGCGCGGTCGTCGGCGCTCATGGCAAGGGGGGCCGGCTGGCGTAGCGGGCGCTGGATGGTAGTCCGAAGCTCCGGCGTCGCGAAGGCCTTCTTCGCTCCGCTCCGCGGCGAACCTCGACTCCTCGCGCCGGTGATTGCCTCGCGCCCGTGACTACCTCGCGCCTGCTCCCGCTCCTCGGACCCGTGCTGGTCGTCTACCTCGCCGTCCAGGCCGCGGCGAACGACGCCTTCGGGCTGGAGGCGCGGCTTCTCGCGGCGCTCGCGCTCCTTCATTGCGTGCCTGCGCTTCTTCTCCGGGCCGCGGAGAGCGGCGCTCGGCGCGTCGCCACGCTGGGGAGCCTCATGGCCCTCGCCTTCGCCGCGCGCCTCGGGGGGGAGGGGCTCTTCGCGGAGCTGCTCTTCGCCCTGTCCACGACGGCCGCGGGCGCCCTCGTGCTCGACCTGGCCCTTCGCGTCCCCGACGCGCCCGCGCGGCTCCGCGCGCTTCGGCCGCTGAACGTCGCCGCGGCCGTCGCCAGCGCCGGCGCGGGGGCCCTCGCCAGCCTGCCCGTCTTCGCCCTGGGCTCCGCCCCGGTCCTGGTCCCGCCCGCGGCGCTCGCGGCGCCGCCGCTCTTCGCCCTCGTCGCGCTCGGGCTGACCGTCGTGCTTCGTGCGGGCCGCCGTCGCCTCGGCTCCACGCCCGAGGCGCTGGCCTCGAACGCCTGGGCGCTCACGGGCACCGTGCCCGCCGCCGGGCTCGCCGCCTTTCTGGCCTTTCAGGTGCTGCGCGGCGCCGAACTCGGCCTCCGCACACCCCGCGGATTGCTGCCCCTGGCGGCGCTGGGCCTGCTGCTGCTCCATGGCCACGCGGCGCTCGTCGACGCCTCTCGACGACCCACGGCTGGCGCTGCGACGCGGCGCATCGCGGCCGTGATCCTGGCGTTGGGGGTCGTCGCGGCGGCCGCGGCACTCCTGGTCCCTGAGCTCCCGCGTGACCCGGCGAGCTTCGCCCTCCTCGCCGCGCTCTTGGCGGCCGCCGCGCTCGCGCTCGAGCGCGCGCTCGCCGCGGCCGCTCATCGCGTGCTCGCTCCCCATGGCGGCCGGCTCCTCGACGCCATCGCCCTGGCCCGGGAGGGCTCCCGGGAGAGCCTCGGGCTCGACGAGCTCGCCTCGGCGCTACTGGGGCCCATGCGCCGGGCCGGTGGGGAATCCGTCGCCGCCGGCTGGCTCTACACGTTGACGCCCCCGAGGGAGGTGCGGGTGGACCAGGCCGGTCAAGCCCTGCTGCGCTCCGGGGTGCTGCCGGCTCCCGTGGCCGAGCGGCTCATCGAGGCCCCCGGCGACCTGATCGTCGCGCCGGCCTCGAGCGCGCGCGTCGTGCGCGAACCCGCGCTCCGGCCGCTGGTGGAGATCCTCGCCCGTTGGGACGCCCTCGCCGTGGTGCCGCTCATGGCTCGCGACGAGCTCGAGGGCTGCTTCGTGCTGCCGCGCGGCCGGCGCCGCACCGCCCTCGGCCTCGAAGAGGCCCTGGCGCTCCTGCGCCTCGGCCGGGAGGTGGGAGCCAAGGTGGCCCTGCTCACGGCACGAGAACGTGCCCGGGACGCGCTCGGGTCCCTGACGCGGGTCCGGGACCAGCAGGCCGAGGCTCTCGCCGCCGCCGAGGACGCCGCGCGGTGTCATCG
>JBCCAW010000151.1:0-11097 GCA_039814655.1 Myxococcota bacterium
CCGCGCCTTCCGCGCTGCAGGCGTCGTAGAAGGCCTCGAGCCAGGCCAGGTGCACCATGTCGACGCCACGCTCGGGCGCGATGCATCGAGCCGCCGGTGGCGCCTCCGGATCGGTGGCGCAGAAGTTCGTCGCCGGCCCGACGAGGCCCAGGTTCCGGGCCTCGGCCACGTGCTCGAGGTGCTCCCAGCCGCGCGCCGCTTGCTCCGGCGTGAGCGCGCTCTGCCCCTGGAAGTTCGGCTCGTTGAAGCCCAGCAACCAGCGGGCCCCGTCCGGCACGCGGGCGATGAAGTCGTCGCGGGAGATGGGCTGGTGCATGCACTCCCAGCAGGCGTCACCGGGCCCGCCCATCTCGCCCTCGGCGAAAATGTCGCCGCAGACCGCGTCGCAGGCGGCCGGCCCCCCTGGGTTGTCGACGCGAAAGCATGGGCCCCCGCTCTCGCAGTGGCGGCCTCCGTCGACGAGGCCCCAGACCATGGGCACGAACTCCACCCCAGCCGCACTGAGCGCGCCCTCGACGCTCGGCCCGTCGCCGCAGGCGTGCGGGCGCTCGGACCAGTTGTAGGTCCAGCCGAGGTCGTCCTGCATGGCGCGGAGGTCCGCCTCGCCGCGGGCCCCGGCCATGCCGCAGAAGTGGTAGGCGACGCCGCGCTTCGCCCGCGTGGCGTCGGCGCTTCCGACGCGCTCCCCGGGAGCCGCGGGTCGCAGCTCGGACGCGGGCGAGCACGCCAGCACGAGCAGCAAAGGCAGCGCCGGGCGCATCAGGGCGCGGCGGCGCTCGCCGAGGGCTCGCGGATGGCGAGCTTCGGCTCCCGGTCCACGGTGTAGAGCCCCCAATGCTTCTCGACGCCGCGCGGGTCCTCGCCGCCCTTCCAGGGCTCGTCGAAGGCCTCGAAGTAGAAGTAGGGCACCTGCGCCTCTTCGGCCCAGGCCATGAAGCCCTCGTAGAACACGCGCTGCTCTTCCTCGCCGGCGCTCCCGACGATCTGCGTGGCCTCGTCGCCGCTCGCGTCCGGGTCGAGGACCGTGGCCCAGCCCGTCTCGCCGATGACGATCTTCAGATCCGGATGCGCCGCCGCGATGTCGCGCACCACCTGCGCGGTCCACTCGACGGCCTCGCCCAGCTGCTGGCGGTTCCACATGGCGTAGGCGTGGAGCAATAGGAAGTCGACCTCCGCGGCCACGGCCGCGCTCTCGGGCTTGTTCCAGAAGTTGTAGTCGTCGGCGGTGGTGACGGGCTGCTCGATGGCCGCACGCGTCTGGCGCAGGTAGCCGATGAGCACCTCCGGCGCGGTACGGTGCGCGCTCCAGAAGACCTGGCTCTCGTTGCCGATGTTCACGGCCGTGACGACATCCGGGTAGGCGTTGGCGAGGCGAATGGCCTCGCGAACCTGCGTCGCGTTCGCCGCCACGTGCGATGGGATCGGGTTCCCATCGCGCGACTCGGGCTCGATCCACGCGCCGACCATCACCTTGAGGGGCAGATCGTGTTCGCGCACGAGGCGCACGATGGTCTCCGCCGGCGGCGGCGAGCCGTAGATGCGCAGCATCTGCCAGCGCTCGGCGAGGATGCGGAGGTCCTCGAGGATCTCCTCCTCGCTCGGGTCCGGCCCGCCAGGGCGCTGGCCCTCGCGGTAGGGCCCGTAGGAGATGCCGCGAAGGACGGGCTGGCCGTTCACCCTCGGCGCGAAGACACGGCGCTCCGTGGTCGGCGCCTCCTCCTCGTCACCGGTGGCGGCCGCGCTGGCGCCCGTCGCCGGCCCGGGCTCGCTCGATGAGCCCCCGCATGCGCTCTGAAGCAGTACGGCCACGCCGAGCGCAGCCAACGTCTGACGCCGACCGGCGCCGCCCTTGTTCCCCATGGGCCAACGGTAGCTCGGCCCGCGACACCCGGGCGACATAAATCCGCAAAGACGCGGTTACGCACCGTCCACGCCGTGGTACTCAACGCTCCGCGCGTCCGCGCAACCTACGGACATGACTTCATGAACGAAGCTTCCCCCTCCCCTGCCCCGCGGCTCTCCCTGAAGGAGAAGATCGGCTACGGCCTCGGCGACACGGCATCGCACTTCGTGTGGGACATGGTGGGGACCTGGGCCCTGGTCTTCTACACGGACGTGTACGGCATCGACCCGGAGGTGGCCGCACTGATTCTGCTCGTTGCCCGGCTCTGGGACATGGTCACGGACCCCATCATGGGAGTCATCGCAGACCGGACCAGTACCCGATGGGGAAAGTTCCGCCCCTACCTGCTCTGGATGGCCATCCCCTATGGCGTCCTCGCCGTGCTGACCTTCAGCACTCCCGAACTGAGCGACAACGGCAAAGCCATCTATGCGGGTGTGACCTACATGCTCCTGATGACCGTTTACACGGCCATCAATCTTCCCTACTCGTCCCTCGCCGGGGTCATGACGGATAGCTCGGAAGAGCGAGCGGAATTGAACCAATACCGCTTCGTCTTCGCCTTCGCGGGGCAGCTCGTGGTGACCGGCAGCGCCTTGACGCTCGTCAATCTTCTTGGCGCCGGGGACGAAGCACATGGTTACCGGATGACCATGGTCATCTTCGGCGTGATCAGCGTGGTCTTCTTCCTCGCCGCTTTCATGACGACGCGGGAGCGAATCGAGCCACCCAAGGACCAAAAGCCCGATCTCAAGGTCGACCTGAAGAACGTCATTACTACGAGGCCATGGGTCGTCCTCGTCGCCGTGGGCATCTGCAGCTTCACTCTCTTTGCGATGCAAGCGGCTGTGACGGCGTACTACTTCGAGTACTACATCGGCGACATGGGGGAGGCCGAGCGGTTCAACATCGTCGGCTCCATCGCAATCATCGTTGCCATTCCACTGGCGAAGCCCTTGGCAGCGCGCTTTGGCAATCGGAACGTCTATATCGTCTGCTCGATGTTCACGGCGGCGTTCTACGGGTTGATGTTCATTCCGACCCCCGACCAGCTTTGGATGATCTACCTTTTCAACGTCCTCGGAAAGATCTCCTTCGCCCCGACGGCCCCGCTTCTGTGGACGATGATCGCCAACACGGCGGATTTCTCCGAGTGGAAGCGACGGCGCCGCGCGACGGGCCTCTTCTTCAGCGCGGCCACGCTGTCCATGAAGCTGGGCTGGGGAATCGGCGGCGCTCTCGCGGCGTACTTGCTCGGGGCCTTCGGCTACGTGGCCAACCAGGCGCAGACGCCCGAGGCCTTGCTCGGCATTCGGCTGATGTTCACGGCCTTCCCGGCCGTCCTTTACCTGGTTGCGGGCGTCCTGCTGGTCTTCTACGAGCTGGACCTCGAAACGCTTCGGCGCATGCAGGCCGACCTCAAGGCGAGGCGTGCGGCGGAGGAGAGCGGAGCGGCTGCGGAGGGCGCTCCGGGCGCGGCCTGAGCGGGCAAGCAGGAAGCCATGAGCGACGAGCGATCACAGGTTCGGCTGGGGGGGCAGGTTCCCCGCGGCCCGGAGCATTCACCCCGCGGCGTCTTCGAGGAGCGCGAGGGCCGGCGCTACTACGCCATCCACGGCGTGGATGCGATGCCGCCCTTCTTCATGACCCTCGCGAGCCCGTCGGACCACTGGCTCTTCATCGCGAGCACGGGCGGCCTGAGCGCGGGCCGGGGCAACGCGGACCACGCCGTGTTCCCCTACGACACCGTCGACAAGGTCACCCTCGGGGCGGACCGGACCGGGCCCCTGGCCGTGCTGCTGGTCGATGACGGGAACGGGCCGGTGCTCTGGGAGCCGCTGGCCACGCGCGGCGTGTCCGTGTTCCGCATCGAGCGCTCGCTGCTCAAGAGCGTCGAGGGCGACACGCTGCGCTTCGAGGAGCGCAACCACGACCTGGGCCTGACCTTCGTGCAGTCCTGGCGCATGGGGCAACGCTTCGGCTTCGTCCGCACGGTCACGCTGACCCGGGACGCGGAGGCCGGTCCGTGCCGGGTTCGCATGATCGACGGCGTGCAGAACGTGCTCCCGCACGGCGCGACGCGGCAGCTTCAGACCGAGTATTCGAACCTGCTCGACGCCTACAAGCGCACGGAGCGCGACCCGGCCACGGGCATTGGGCTCTTCTCGCTGAGCTCCACGCTGACGGACCGCGCCGAGCCCTCGGAGGCGCTCCGGGCGGCCGTCGCCTGGGGCTCGGGCCTCGACGTCGAGACCACGCTGCTCACGAGCGACGCGCGCATCGACGCCTTCCGCCGGGGCGAAGCCATCGAGGGCGAAAACGACCTGCGCGGCCGACGCGGCGCCTTCCTCCGCGTCGCCTCCCTCGCGCTCGGCGCCGGTCAAACCGCGCGCTGGTACCTGACCCTCGACGTGTCAAAGAACGCCGGCGAGGTCGGAACGCTCCGCGCGTTCCTGCGCGACCATGACGACGCGGCACGCGCCGCGGCCCTCGAAGCCGACGTGGCCGGCAGCACCGAGGGCCTGCTTCGAACGCTGGCCGCCGGGGACGGCCTCTCCCTCGGCGCGGACGAGCTCGCCACCACGCACCACTTCGCCAACACGCTCTTCAACCTCGCCCGCGGCGGCGTCTTCGCCCACGGGACGCAGGTCGAGGCCCGGGACTTCGCCGAGTTCGTCGGCACGCGAAACCGTCCGCTCCGGAAGCGGCAGCGCGCGTTCTTCGAGGCCCTCCCGGAGTGGCTCGAAGCCGGCGCGCTCCATGCGCAGGCCGAAGCGAGCGGCGACCGGGACCTTTGGCGGCTGGCCCTCGAGTACCTGCCGCTGACCTGGAGCCGGCGCCACGGCGACCCGAGCCGGCCCTGGAACGAGTTCAGCATCAAGCTGCGCAACCCGGACAACACGCCCTGCACGGACTACCAGGGGAACTGGCGGGACATCTTCCAGAACTGGGAGCCGCTGACCTACGCCTTCCCGGTCTTCGGCCCGGCCATCGTGGCCAAGTTCCTGAACGCGACGACGCCGGACGGCTACAACCCCTACCGGGTCACGCGCGCGGGCATCGAGTGGGAGGCGCCGGAGCCGGACAACCCCTGGAGCAACATCGGCTACTGGGGCGACCATCAGATCGTCTACCTCCAGCGCCTGGTGGAAGCCGTGGAGCGGCTCCAGCCCGGAGCGCTCCAGCGCTGGTGGAACGAGCCCCTCTTCACCGCGGCCAACGTGCCCTACCGCATCGCGAGCTACGCGGACACGGTGCGCGACCCCTACGACACCATCGAGTTCGACGAAGGGCGGGAGGCGGCCATCGCCCGCCTCGAGAAGGAGCTCGGCACGGATGCGCGGCTGGTGCTCTCCGGCGAGGGAACGGTGGCGCACGTCACCATGGCGGAGAAGCTGCTGACCCTGCTTTTGGCCAAGCTCGTGAGCTTCGTGCCCGGCGCGGGCATTTGGATGAACACGCAGCGCCCGGAGTGGAACGACGCGAACAACGCGCTCGCTGGCAAGGGCGTCTCCGTGGTCACGGCGGCCTACCTCCGGCGCTTCGTGGCCTATTGGCGGAGCCAGCTCGCGGCGAGCGACCTGAGCGGTTTCCCCGTGTCCACGCCCGTGGCCACGCTGGCCGAGTCCATCGCCGCCATTTTGGCGGACGCGCGACCGCAGCTCGAGGGCGCCATCGCTCCCCGGGCCCGCCGCCAGACCATGGACCAGCTCGGGGAGGCGGGAACGCGCTTCCGAGCCGCGGTCTACGCCGGGCCCTCCGCCGACGGAAGCACCGTTTCCCGGGAGAAGCTGGTCGAGCTTCTCGACCTGGCCTGCGCCCACCTCGACCACGCGCTGCGGGCGCGACGGCGCGACGATGGTCTCGCTCACGCCTACGACGTGCTAGTCATGGAGGAGGGCGAGGCGCGCATCGAAGCCCTGGACCCCATGCTCGAGGGGCAGGTCGCCATGCTCTCGGCGGGCACGCTCGGCCCGGAGGAGGCCCTCGAGGTGCTGCGGGCTCTGCGCGCGAGCCCGCTCTACTGGCCGGCGCAGAACACCTACCTGCTCTACCCGAACAAGGACCTGCCGGGCTTCCTCCAGAAGAACCGCTTTCCCCTCGCGCGCGTCGAGAAGTCGCCGCTAGTGACGGCGATGCGCTTCGGCGGGGATCATCGGCTCATCGTGGTCGAGGGCTACGCGGGCATGGCGTGCTTCGGCGGGGACCTGCGGAACGCCGCAGACCTCGAGGCGCTGCTCGACGACCTCGCCCAGGACGATCGCTACCGGGAGCACGTCGCTGCCGAGCGCGAGGACCTGCTCGCGCTCTTCGAGGAGGTCTTCGACCACCGCGGCTTCACCGGGCGCTCCGGCACCTTCTTCGCCTACGAAGGGCTCGGCAGCGTGTACTGGCACATGGTGTCGAAGCTCCTGCTGGCGACGCAGGAGTGCTTCTGGTCCGCCAAGGACCAGGGCGCACCGGCGGAGACCCTCGACGCGCTCGCGGAGTCCTACTTCGAGATCCAGAAGGGCCTCGGCTACCGAAAGTCGCCGGAGACCTATGGCGCCTTCCCCACGGACCCCTACTCGCACACGCCGGAGACCGGCGGCGCGAAGCAGCCGGGCATGACGGGTCAGGTCAAGGAAGAGCTGCTGACGCGCCTCGGTGAGGTTGGCGTGCGCATCGACGCCGGGTCGCTGACCTTCGATCCGGCGCTGATGCGCAAGGCCGAGCTCCTGAGCGCGCCGGGCGTGATGCGCTACTGCGACGTCCGAGGCGGCGCCGCCACGGTGGAGGTGCCCGCCGGCGGCATGGCCTACACCTTCGCGCAGACGCCCGTGGTGATCAGCACGGAGGAGGGCGACGCGCGCATCCGAGTGCACCGCCGGGACGGCACCAGCGAGGAGGTCCCGGGCCTCGACCTCGGCGCGGAGCGGAGCCAGCACATCTTTGCCCGCGACGGCGTGGTCCGGAGCCTCGAGGTGCGCCTCACTCCGGGCCGCTGATCGGGGCCGTCGTCGCGGCGGGAGCCGCCGCCGCGGAGTGAAAGGTCACGTCGGCGATGCGGAACTCCATGTCCGCCTCCGGCGTCACCGCCGCCCAGCCGAACCCGAAGACCAGGTCGTCCCGCAGCCCGGCGTCGAGCTCGAGGCGGTAGCTCTGCGGCGTCGCCTCGAGCACCACGTCTTCGAGCTTCCGGGAGAAGCCGTCCACCTCCCAGTTGCCCACGAAGAAGCTCACCTCTTCGCCGCCCTTCGCGCCCCAGGCCCGGAAGGTGACGACGCGCGTCTCCGGCGGAACGTGCACCCCCGGCTGGCGCCCGGACCAGTTGCCTTCCGGGTGCATCCAGGCCACGGCCGCCCACCCGTCGCTCGCCTCGCCGGCGCGGTAGCGGAAGCCGCGGCACGCGCCCTGGCACCAATCCTCGGCTGGGCAGGGCTCGGCGCTGACGCGCGCGGAGGCGTCTCCCATGAAGCCGCTGGGCGCGTAGTGGTCTTCGAGCCAGAAGGGCAGCGAAAGCTCCGGGGACTCGTGGCCCGTGACCCAAAAGCGCGCGCTCGCATAGGCCACGCCGCCGCACGCGTCTTCGGCGAAGGCCAGGAGCCGGTAGGGCCCAGGGCGGAGCGGGGCCGCCTCCTCGAAGCGCGCGCTCCCTTGGCTGCACCGGAGAGGAACACTGGCGCCCGAGCCCCGGCTCGCGATCTGGCCGGGAAGATCCGACAGCGGCGAGCGGTCGACATGAAGCGCCCAGGTGATGGCCTGCGCGCCGTCGACCTCGAGCGTCGCCAGCAGCGGGGTCCCGGGGGCGACGCGCTGCCCGGAGAAGGGCGCCTCGAGACGACGGATTTGTGGAAAGCTCCGCGCCTCGGCACCCCAGGCTTCCGCGAAGGGGGCGGCCGTTTCCATCAGGCGTTCACCGGGACCCAGGAGCGGAAACCAGGTGTCGAGGGGGACCTCTCCGGGCCCCCAGACGAAGCCGTAGACGCCGAGGCAGGCCGGCGCGTCCGCCGCCTGGAGCGCGCGGGCGATCGCCGCGCGCTTCTCCGCGCTGCTCTGCTCGATGGGCGCGCCCCAGGACGTGCGCCCGGTCTCCCAATCGCCCAGCGGCCCGACCTCCGTGAGCAGCCAAGGCCCCTCGTAGCCGCGCTCGGCGAGGCGCCGGGGCAGGCTCGGCGCGCCGCCGTAGCTGTTGATGCCCCACACCACGCCGGGCACGTACTCGCGCAAACGCGCGTCGTTGGCTTCACCGAGGTCGGCGGTCACTACGACGATGGGGTGATGGGGGTCGAGCTCCCGCACCATGGCGGCGAGGGCGCCGACCTCGGCCCACATGGCCGGGTCGTCGTTATCGATCTCCATCTCGTTCCCGAGGCCCCAAAAGAGAAGCGCCGGATGGTCGCGGAGCGCGATGACGTCGCGTCGCACGCGCGCGCGCTGCTCGGCCAGGGACGCGGGGTCGTTCCAGTCGAAGCCATGGCCAACGTGGCCGAGCCAGAGGCCCTGGGTCACGGAGAGGCCGAGCTCTTCGGCTTCATCGAGGAAAGCGCGGGCGCCGGGTCCCGTGCCCCAGGTGCGCACGGAGTTGGCGCCGATGGACCGAACGTCCGAGAGGCGCCCGGTCGTGCCGACGCCGCGCACCGGGTAGAGCTGGCCATCGCGGCGAAGGGCCCAGCCCGTGACATCGCGGACCACCTCGACGTGCCGCGGCGTCATCGCCGTCGCGCCTTCGGCCGCTGGAACGCGCCCCATGCCGCAGGCCGTGAGCACGAGGGCCGCGACGGACCCGGCCGCGCGTCGTCCCAGCGTGCGGGCCGCGACCGGGCCGAGGGTCATCCGGGGTTCCGCTCGTAGACGCGCACCCAGTCGACGACGAGCTCCGCCGGGAAGGGCGTCGCGTCCGTCGGCGAGCCGGGGAAGCTGCCGCCAACGGCGAGGTTCAGAATCATGAAGAAGGGCGTGTCGAAGACCCAGTCGCCGGGCGTGTCACCGACCTGCAGCGTGAAGTAGAGGTCCCCGTCGACGTACCAGCGGATGCTGCTGGGGTCCCAGTCGACGCGGTACACGTGGAAGTCCGCCGTGTAGTCCTCGCCGGGCGTCACGAGGCGCCGGCCAATGGAGTCCCCGCCGCTGTAGCCCGGGCCGTGCACGGTGCCGTAGATGGTCTCCTCGTCGCCGATGTTCTCCATGACGTCGATCTCGCCGACGAAGGGCCACGGCACGTTGCTGCTCTCGTCGCCGAACTCGCTGCCCAGCATCCAGAAGGCCGGCCACAAGCCCGCGCCGGGTCCGGGCAGCCGCATGCGAGCCTCGAAACGGCCGTAGCGCTGCTCGAAGAGCCCCTGGGTCTTGATGCGTCCGGAGGTGAACCCGCTTTCGGCGAAGTCCTCGCGACGCGCGGTGATCACCAGGTTGCCGTTACCGTCGAGGGAGACGTTGTCCGGGCGGCCCGTGTAGTTCTGGAGCTCGTTGTTGCCCCAACCGTTCGTGCCGGTGCCGATGTCGAAGGCCCATTTGGAGAGGTCTGGCGGCGACCCCGCGGCGCCCTCGAACTCGTCTTCGAAGGTGAGGTTGAAGCCGCTGGACGGCCCGGCGGTCTCTTCGGAAAAGCTCTCCCCGCAGCCGGCGACGATCGCCAGGCCGAGAAAGAGCACGGAACGAATGGACTCTCGCATGGTCACTCCTGCGCGCTGCGCATCCGGGGAATCAGGGCGGGCTCGGCGAGCGCCGCTTGAAGAACGAGGGTTGCGGCGCCCATGACGACACCTTTGGGTCCGAGCGTGCTCCGGTCGATGTCGACGTGGGCGACGGACTCGGCGAGGACCCGGCTCTGCACGGTCTGACGTAGCGGCGAGAGCAACAGCTCGCCTGCCTCCACCAGCTCACCAGCGAGGACCACGCGGCCAGGGTTCAGCACGTTGAGCAGGCTCGCGACGCCGAGGCCGAGGAGCCGGCCGGCTTCGTCGATGATCTCCATGCCGAGCGGATCGCCGCCCAAGGCGGCGCTGACGATGCCTTCGAGGGTCACCGGGTCCTGCTGGAGCGGCGAGGAGCGGAAGGCCGTTCGACGATTCTTCACGGTCTCGAGGAGCGCAGAGCGCCCGACGAATGTCGCAAGGCAGCCGCGGAGACCGCAGAGGCACTCGGGTCCCTGGGGGTCGACGGTGAGGTGGCCGATCTCCCCCGCGATGCCGGCGGTGCCGCGGAAGAGCTCGCCGCCGAGCACCAGCCCGGCGCCGACGCCGGTGCCGATTTTGACGTAGGCGAGGTCGCCGCCGCTGCGTCCGCCCCCCCACCACAGCTCGGCGAGGGCGCCGGCGTTGGCGTCGTTGTCGACGAAGACCGGGCGACCGAAAGCCGCCCCGAGCACCTCGACGAGGTCGATGCCGCGCCATTCGGGCACCACGGAGGTCGCAAGGCGGCCTGGGCGCCGCGGGTCGATGGGGCTCGGCGCCGCGACGCCGATGCCGATGAGCCGGTCGGCGCTTCCGCTCTCCTCGAGGAGGTCCCGGATGAGTCGCTCAACGAGGGCTAGCGCGCCCCAGGGGTCCTGGCGCACGTCGTGTCGCGCGTGGCGATGGTCACGCACCCGGAGGCGAAGGTCCGAGCGCGCCACCGCCACGTGCGAGGCGCCGAGGTCCACGCCGACGAGGTCCGCGGCGTCGTCGCGAAAGGCGAGGATGATGGGCCGGCGACCACCCGTGGACGCGCCGGCACGCGTTTCGTGCACGAGGCCCGTGTCGAGCAGCTCGCTCACGATGGCCGAGACCGTGGAGCGGCTGAGGCCCGTGCTCCGGGCGAGCTCGGCCCGGGACCCTTCGGCTTGGCTCCAGAGCAACCCCAAGAGCAGGCGCCGGTGCTGCACCCGGATGGACGCCGAGTCGTGGACTCGGTCGAGCGCCGGGGGGCGCGGCAGGGGGCGCGGGGGGACGGTGCTCATCGGACCATGCTCATCGGGCCATGCTCGTCGGACCAGGCTCATCGGACCGGGGGCTCGCGGACCGGGGCTCGCGGGCCGGGCTCATCGGGACCGGCGCACTCAGCGTAAGTCGAAGGCGCGGCGCCGGTTTCGGTCGGGGGGAGAGAGGTGAGAAAGAAACGCCGGCGCCCGTCCGCGGGACCCGCCCCGGCCCCGGGGAAAAAAAAAAACGGCACCCCCGGCCGCCCCCCGAGGGGTGTGTGAAAACCCACCGGGTGGCCCGCGGGGGGTGGCC
>JBCCAW010000157.1:0-10986 GCA_039814655.1 Myxococcota bacterium
GGCGACGAAGCCGTGGCGCGCGCGCGGCAGCTCCGGCCCGACGTCGTCTTCGCCGATGGCTCCATGGACGGCATGGATGGCTACGCGGTGTCCCGCGCCATCAAGAACGAGCTCGCCGACACGGCCGTCATTCTCATGGCGAGCCAGCAGCTCCCCTATGACGAGGCCAAGGGCGGCATCGCCGGCATCGACGACCACATCGCCAAGCCCTTCGATACGCAGGTCGTGATCGACAAGGTCGCCGAGGTGCTCGCCAAGCCGCGCGCTCGCGCCTCCGCCGGGGCGCCGCCGGCCACGCCGCCCTCCATCCCCGCTCCGCCGGCGTCCCTTCCGGCGCCGCGCCCTTCCCAGCGACCCTCCTCGGCGCCTCAAGGGCGCTTCCGGAAGCCCAAGAGCACCATGCTCGGCCAGCCTGTCGCACCGCCGCCGACCGCACCGTCGCCGACCGCACCGACGACGACGCCGCCTTCGGACTTCGCGTCGCCCATCGAGCTCGACGACCAGCTCACCGATGCGCCCGTGCGTCGCTCCTCGCCTTCCCTGCCGGCGCCCGCGGCGCAACGTCCGGCGCCTCCGGCGCGTCCCGCTACGCCTGCCGCCGGCCGTCCGCGGCGCGTATCGCGTCCCTCGGCGCCGTCCATGCCCGTGCCCCAGGCGCAGCCTGCCCGCGCGCCGCAGCCCTCCCCGCAGCCCGTGCCCCCGGCGGCCAAGCCCGCGGCCGCTGTCTCCGCCGCGGCCGGCAGCGCCCTCGCCGGCAAGCTCGCCGGTCTCGACCTGAGCCAGGAGCAGGCCCAGGCCGTGCTCGCGCTGACCAAGGAAGTGGTCGAGCAGGTCGTCTGGGAGGTCGTGCCGGACCTCGCCGAGACGCTCATCCGCGAAGAGATCCGTCGCCTCACCGCCGAGTGAGCGCACGCCAGCGCCGCGCGCGGCGCTTTGGCGTTTGACCCCAACCGCTCCGCGCACAATGGCCATGGGGCCATGAGCGACGACCAGTCCCCGCCCTCGGGGAGCCCGGACAGCGCGCAGCCGTTGAGTGCTCTCCCCACGACCTACGCGCCGAGCGCTTGCGAGCAGCGCTGGTACGCCTTTTGGGAGGAGCACGGGCTCTTCGAAGCCAGCGGCGACGAGGCGGACCCGCGGCCGACCTACACCCTCGCCATCCCGCCGCCGAACGTGACGGGCACGCTCCACATGGGGCACGCCTGCCGCGTCACCTTCGAGGACGTGCTCACGCGCTACCACCGCATGGCGGGTTACGACGCGCTCTGGGTGCCGGGCATGGACCACGCGGGGATCGCCACGCAGGTCGTCGTGGAGCGGCTCCTCGCCCGCGAGGGTACGGACCGGCACGCGCTCGGGCGCGACGCCTTCGTCGAGCGCGTCTGGAAGTGGAAGGCCGAGAGCGGCGGCGCGATCCTGAAGCAGCTCCGGCGCCTCGGCGCGAGCTGCGACTGGAGCCGCGAGCACTTCACGCTCGAGCCAGAGCTTAACCGGGCCGTGCGCGAAGCCTTCGTGCGCCTCCACGAAGAGGGGCTCATCTACCGCGGCCCGCGCCTCGTGAACTGGGACGTGAAGACCCAGACCGTGCTCAGCAACCTCGAGGTCGAAAACGAGGAGCGCGACAATGGCGAGCTCTTCGACTTCGCCTACCCCATCGATGGCGAAGACGGCGCTGGGGAATCCGGCGAGGTCGTGGTCTCCACCACGCGACCCGAGACCATGCTCGGCGACACGGCCGTCGCCATTCACCCGGACGACGAACGCTACACGCATCTGCACGGGAAGTTCGTGCGCCACCCCTTCGTCGACCGGCGCATCCCCATCATCTGCGACGCGAAGCTCGTGGACCCGGAGTTCGGGACCGGCGTCGTGAAGGTCACGCCGGCGCACGACCCGAACGACTTCGCCACGGGCAAGCGCCACGGGCTGCCGGAGATCACGGTCTTCCACCTCGACGGCACCATGAACGGCGAGGCCGGCGAGTTCGAAGGCCTGGAGCGCTTCCAGGCCCGCAAGGCCGTCAAGCAGCGCCTGGGCGAGCTCGGCCTGGCGCGCGGGTCCAAGAAGCACACGCTGACCGTGCCCATCAGCCAGCGCTCCGGGACCATCGTGGAGCCGATGATCTCCACGCAGTGGTTCGTGAAGATGGAGCCCCTCGCGAAGCCGGCCATCGACGCCGTGGAAGACGGGACGCTCCAGATTCTCCCGAAGGAGTGGGAGAAGACCTACTTCCACTGGCTCCGGAACATTCAGGATTGGTGCATCAGCCGGCAGCTCTGGTGGGGCCACCCGATCCCGGCCTGGCATTGCGGCGCCTGCGCACACATCACCGTCAGCCGTGAGGACCCGGCGGCCTGCGAGAGCTGCGGCGCGGACGCGCTCACGCAGGACGAGGACGTCCTCGACACCTGGTTCAGCTCCGGGCTCTGGCCCTTTTCGACGTTGGGCTGGCCCGACGAGACGCCGGACCTGCGTCGCTACTACCCGACGCAGGACATGGAGACGGGCTACGACATCCTCTTCTTCTGGGTGGCCCGCATGGTGATGATGGGCCTGCACTTCATGGGCGAAGTGCCCTTCAAGCGCGTGCTCCTGGCCGGCCTCGTGACCGACGAGGACGGCAAGAAGATGAGCAAGACCAAGGGCAACGTCGTCGACCCCATGGACGTCATCGACGGGGCGACGCTCGAGGCGCTACTGGCGAAGGCCACGGCGGCCGCGCCCCTCGGCAAGGAGGCGCAGGCCGGCAAGTACGTGCGCAAGCACTACCCGGAGGGCTTCGCCGAGTACGGCACGGACGCGCTCCGCATGACGCTGCTGAGCTACTCGCCGCAGTCCATGCGCATCAAGCTCAGCATCAAGCGCGTCGAGGGCTACCGGAACTTCGCCAACAAGCTCTGGAACGCGGCCCGCTACGCGCTGATGAACCTCGAAGGAACGGGCGCGCAAGCCACGGGCGCGCCCCCGGAAGAGCCGAAGGCGCTGCCCAACCGCTGGATCTTGGCGCGCCTCGGCAAGGCCCTCGACGCGGCCACGAAGGGCATCGAGGACTACCGCCTCGATGACGCGAGCCGGGCGCTCTACAGCTTCGTCTGGGACGAGTTCTGCGATTGGTACCTGGAGCTGTCGAAGCCCATGCTGGCCGAGGGCGGCGACGCGGCGCTGGCCCAGGAGACGCGGGCGACGCTCGTGCACGTGCTCGAGGCCATTCTCCGGGCGCTGCACCCCATGATGCCCTTCGTCACCGAAGAGATCTGGAGCCGCGTGCCGAAGCGCGACGCGCTCGGCGTTCACCCGCACGACGCGGGCAAGCCCCGGAGCCTGATTTTCGCCCGCTTCCCCACCGCGGCGGTCGATGCCCGGGAGGACGCGGCGGCCGAAGCCGACGTGGCGACGCTCCAGGCCTTCGTCTCGGCGGCGCGCACAGTGCGCGCGGAGCACGACCTGCCGCGCGCGCGGCGCATCGAGATCTGCTGGGCCGGCGACGACGAGACCAAGGCCGCGGTCCTTCGCCGCGAGGAGTCGCTGGTGGCGGCCCTGGCCGGCGGGGCGCTCCGCGAGGTGCCCGGCGCGCAGATCGACGCGGCCGCGGACCACTTCAGCCACGCCGCCGTCTTCGTGACGGACGGCCTGCGCGCCGCGGTGCCGGACGTCATCGACCCGGCCAAGGAGCGCGAGCGCCTGAACCGGGAGCTCAAGAAGCTCGGCAAGGAGCTCGACGCCCTCGAAAAGAAGCTCGCGAACCCCAAGTTCGTGGAACGGGCGCCGGCCGAGGTGGTCGAGAAGTCCCGCGGCGATGCCGCCAGCCTCGGCGAGCGGAAGGCGCAGCTCGAGGCGGCGCTCGCGCAGCTCTGAGTCCGCGGCCCCCGCGGGGGACGCGGTCAGAGGCGGAAGGCGAAGAGGCGGCCGCCGTTGCTCAGCGCCCAGCCGAGGCGGCCTTCGAGGGCGAGGGGCGCGCTGAAGCCGGTCCCGGAGCTCAGGCTGGCCAGCTCGCGTCCGCTGCGGAGGTCCAGGGCCCGGAGCGCGCCGCGCGTTTCCCCAGCCAGCACGAGGCCACGCCGCGGCAGCACCACGGGCCGCCCGACGGCGCCGCGGCCGGCCGGTCGCTCCCAGGCGACGGTGTGTTCTTCGCTCGGGCGGAGCGCCACGAGGCCGCGCTCGGCGCTGCTCAGGAGCACCCAATCGTCCGCGGCGGCCAGCTCGACCACGCCGAGGAGCTGTCCGTCCCGGTAGCGCACGGAGCCGCTGCTCCGCTCGAGCACGTAGAAGCCGGCGCTGAAGCCCGCCACGTAGACGGCGTCGTCCACGACCACGGGCGTCGTGTCCACGTCGAAGAAGGTCACCGCCGCCGCCGCGTCCGGGCTCACGTCCACGGCCGTGGGGCGCTCCCATACGGGCGCGCCGGACGCCGCGTCGAGAGCCACGACGGTGCCGTCGGTCATGCCCGTGAAGAGCACGCCCTCGTGCAGCGTGAGCCCGGCGTGGCCGCTGATGGCGAACTCCCCGTCCCAGGGCCGCTCGTAGCGCCAGAGCTCTTCGCCGCTCTCCCGGGAAAACGCCACCACCCGGTCCTGCTCCGTGACCACGTAGACCGCGTCTTCGGCGAGCACGGGCTGGCGCCGCACCGTGCCCCCGGTCTCGGCGCGCCAGCTTCGCTCGAGGGAGGGCGGCTCGCCGCTCTCCCGGAGCCCTTCCCCGAGGCCTCGCCGCGCCGTGGTCGCGCCGGAGAGCGCCAGGGCGTGCACGCTCCCGTCGTCGCAGGCGAGGAACACGTCGCCGGTCTCCTGGGCGATGGCCGGCGCCGCGTCGATGCCCGCCGCGGGGTCGTAGGTGGCCAGCTCCCGGCCCCTCACGTCGAAGGCGTAGAAGAGCCCCGCGGCGCTCCCCACGAAGACGCGGTCGCGCTGAGGGTCGAGGCCCGCCGCCGCGCTTTCCACGGGTACGGCCGGTCGGTCCAGCTCGCCCGTGAGCCCTCGGGTCCAGCGGACCGCGAGCACGTCCCGCGTGGCCACGGCCGGCCGCGCGCCTTCGAAGACGCCCCGGTAGCTGTCCGCCGAGCCGCCGAGCCGCGCGCAGCCGGCCAGGCCGACCAGCGCGAGCACCCACCGGGCCGCGTGCGAAGGGCGCATCAGCCGCCGCCGCCGGCCGCCTGCTGCTGCCGCATGAGCTGCTGCAGGAGCGCCGGGTCGATGTCCGAGGACGGATCCCGGTCGACGAGCGTCGAGTCGATGGCCATGAGCCGAAGCTCGGCCTGGTCCTTCACGTAGGGGAGCTCGGGCGCGTCCTCTTCGCGGAGCGCGTCGAGCACGGCCTGGAGCTTTTCCTTGGCCGCCGGCTCGTCGCCGCCGGCGAGCGCCGCACGGGCGCGGTGGTAGTCGGCCACGATGCTCGAGCCAGCGCCGGAGAGGCCCGCCAGCTCGCCGTAACGCGAGGCGGCCTCATCCCACTGGCCCTGGGCCTCGTGGCTGAAGGCGATGCCCTCGAGGGCCCGGGACGCGACGCGCGCGTCGTCACCGCCGGCGCGGTAGGCCGCCTCGAAGGCGGCGCGGGCCTCCGCGGGGTTGCCGGCGTCGAGTTCGAGGGCGCCGAGGGCGAGCTGCGCGTTCACCGCCGCGTCGGTCTCCACGAAGTCCCGGGCCACGGCCTCGAGCTTGGGCCGCGCCGCCTCGGCGCGGGCGGTGAGCGTGGGGTAGGACTCGTCGATGCCCTCGGGCACGTCTTCGCCCTCGGGCACGATCGGCGCCGTGGCGGTCTGCGTGGCCTCCCAAAGGGCCCCGGTCGCGTCGGCCCCGGCGCCGCGGCTCACGCCGCGCACGGTCAAGGCCACGGCCGCGAGAAGCACGATGGCCGCCGAGGCGATGCCGAGCACGCGCTTGTTCTTGTCGAGCCAGGAGGTGACCTCTTCGGCCCGCTCGATGGCCTTGTCCTCGATGTCCTCGGCCTCCTGGTGGCGCTCTTCGCGCTTCTTGGCGGCCTTGGCGGCCTTCTGCGCCGCGAGGCGCTCGCCGGCGGTCTGCCGCGGCGCCTTCTTCTTGCGACCCGTCTTCTTCATGCGGGCGCCGGGCTTGTCCGCGGCCGCCTCCGCCGCGGCGGCGGTCTCCGCGGCCGCCTCCGCCGCCACGGACGTCGCGCCGGCGGCTTCCTCGAGGGCGTCATGGGCGGCTTCCCCGGCGTCTTCGGCCAGGTCCGAGGCCGCGTCGGCGGCATCCTCGGCAGCGTCCGTCACGGCGTCCGTCGCGGCCTCGGCGGCACCCTCGGCGGCCTCCGTCGCGGCCTCGGCGGCATCCGTCACGGCCTCGGCGGCGTCTGCAGCGCCCTCGAGCGGGGTTCCGGTTTCTTCCTCGGTGGTCTCGGCGTTGTTGGCCAAGGTGCTCTCTCCTTCGGTGCGCGGGCCCGTGGCCCTTCTCGCGCGGCGCGGCAAACTTGCATGGGCCCCGAAAGGGGTCAACGCGCAGGCCCGTCTCCGCGGCTGGCTCGCGCGCTCCGCGTGCTAACCCTCTTCCCATGCGCGCGCTTCCCGCTCGTCGTCAGGCTGCGTCGGCGGGGCTTCTGCTCGCCACGCTCGGAGCGCTGCTCGCGAGCCCCAGCCGGGGGCACGCCTACGAAGAGCAGTGGTCCCTGGAGCTCGATGCCGGCTATGCGCAGGCGCTTCCGGCCGAGGACGCGCCCGGGAGCGGTCTCCAGCTCGGCCTCACGGCGGGCTACGGCCCGAACGACGTGTTCACGCTGCGGCTCCGGGGCAGCTACGCGCTCCACCCGGCCGGCGATCCCTTTCACGTCGCGATGGTCGGCGTCGAAGCCGTGTACCTGCTCGACGTGCTCACCTGGGTGCCCTACTTCGGCGGCGGCGTCGCCGGCGTGCTCAGCGCGCGCGACGGACGCCGGCGCGGCGACCTGGCCCTCACGGCCGTGGTCGGCGTCGACTACCTCGTGCGCCGGGACCTGCTCGTGGGCGTCGAAGCCCGCGGGGCGGTGCTCCCCACGGGCTTCGCGAGCGGCGCCTTCGAGCCGGGCCTGCTCAGCGTGGCGCTGAAGGTCGGCTGGCTCTTCGACGGCTACTGAGACCGCGGCTCAGGTAGCGTCCGGGTCCGCGCCGCGGCAGGCCGGGCCGTCGTCCGGGCAGTTGTTGTCGTCGCAGTCGATGAAGCCGTTGTCGTCGTCGTCGTCGCCGTTGGAGCAGACGACATCCGTGTTCTCGAGCGTGCCGTCACACACCGTGACGTCGTCGCTCATGGAGCAGTCGAAGTCCTCGCAGTCGACGAAGCCGTCTTCGTCGTTGTCGATCTCGTCCATGCACGTCTCGTCCGTGCCCTCCGGCGGCTCACAGACGGTGACGCGTGGGCTCATGGTGCAGTCGAAGTCCTCGCAATCGACGAAGCCGTCTTCGTCGTTGTCGATGTCGTCCATGCACGTCTCGTCCGTGCCTTCGGCCGGCTCGCAGACGGTGACGAGGAGCTCGTTCTGCGAGCAGCTGAAGTCGTCGCAATCGGTGAAGCCGTTCTCGTCCTCGTCGGCGTCATTGCCGCATCGCTCGTTGGCCATCTCCGCGATCATCTCCGGCGTCAGGCCGGGCACCGCGACGCCGTCCTCGCACACCACGATGGCCTCGCCGCCGCAGTCCGAGTCGGCGCAGTCGACGTTCCCGTCGCGGTCCGAGTCGACGCCGTCGGAGCAGAGCGCGTTGCTTCGCTCGCGCACGACCTCGGGCGGCTCGATGCACGGCCCGTAGAAGTGCTGGCAGCTGAAGTCGAGGCAGTCGACGAAGTCGTTCACGTTGGCCACCCCGTCGGAGCAGCGGGCGGCGATGGCCGCGGGAATGTCCGCGGGCGTGGCCGGCTCGCCGGGCCCGTCGCAGACCACGATGCCGTCGCCCTGGCACTGCTCGTCGTCGCAGTCCGTGGCGCCGTCGCCGTCGTTGTCCATGCCGTCGGCGCAGTCGACGTTGTTGGCCTCGAAGGCGCAGACCCAGCGGAGCTCGCAGCCGGGATCCTGGCAGTCGAGGAAGCCGTCGTCGTCGTTGTCGATGCCGTCGGCGCAGGTCTGGTTGGCGTTCTCGCCGAAGACCGAAACGCTTCCGCCGCCGTCGCCGCCGCCGAGGTCCGACCGACCGAGGTCGACGCGGGCGTCCGGGCCCATGTCCGTGGCCCCGTCTGCATCGTCGCCGCAGCCCACGAGGGCCAAAGCCAGAGTGAACACCGCCGCTCGCCGCATCGCTCGTTGCATCATCGTGCCTTCTCCTGGCGCCAGTGACGCCCGAGGCCGAGCTATCCGCGGCGCAGCGCCGGGGGCAACCTGCGCGCCCGGCCAAAGGTGCGATGGCGCGCGATCGACACGTTGCGAGCGCGGTGGGGAGGTACCGGAGGGCGTGCGCTCGGCTCCCGGTCGCGCACACTGAGCGCGTGCGGGGAGCGCCCGAGCACGGACCCGCGGTGACGCATCAGGCTGGCTTTTGGCCGGACCACGAGGCGCTGCTGCGCGGCCTGCGTGAAGAGGTCACCTGGGAAGCCAGCATGTCCGCCCGGGAGACCGCGTCCTTCGGCCGGCCCTACAACTACGCGCAGATGGTCTACCCGGCGCGGCCCATGCACCGGCTGCTGGTGCCCGTGGTGGACGCGCTCGAGGCAAGGCTCGGCATCGCCTTCAACAACTGCCTGCTCAACTACTACCCGGACCAGCGCGCGAAGATGGGCTTTCACTCGGACGATGTGTCGGAGCTGGTGCCGGACACGGGCGTGGCCATCGTGTCCCTGGGCGCCACGCGGCGACTGAGCTTTCGGCGCCGGGAAGACCCGGAGGTGCGAGCGGCCTACTCCCTCGAAGGCGGCTCGCTGCTCTTCATGCCGCACGCCGTGCAGCACCGGTGGGCGCACGCGCTGAAGCGGCAGCGGCCGCCCGCCGGCCCACGCATCAGCCTCACCTGGCGCTGCTTCCGCTGAGCGCCGCCGCGTCCGCGCCCACCCCGAGATCTGCGCTCACCTCGAGAAACGGCCGGAGCTTCTCGAGGGTGCGCGCTCCGATGCCGCGCACGCGCTGTAGCTCGTCGACCCGCGCGAAGGGCCGCGCCGCCACGATGCGCGCGGCGATGGCCGGGCCGACGCGGGGCAGGAGCTCGAGCTCGGCGGCCGTAGCCCGGTTCACGTCCAGGCGCTCACCGTCCCGGAGCGCCCGGGCCCCCTCGGCCGGGACCGGCTCCGGCGGCGACCAGGGCTCCGGCGGCGGCCCCGGGTGCCGCGCGAGCGCCGCGAGGGCGCCGGCCAAGGTGAGCACGGCCAGGGCCTGCAGCGGCTCGGGAGAGGTCGAGGACATATGGCGCGGCTTCGCCGGCCACGGGCCCCGGTTGCGCCTCGTACCCGCTCAGGTTTCGCCGAGGGCGAAGCCGTCGTGCAGCGTGCGAACGGCGAGCTCGGCGTATTTGGCGTCGATGAGGCACGACGTTTTGATCTCGCTCGTCGTGATCGCCTCGATGTTGATGCCCTCGTCCGCCAGGAGGCGGAACATGCGCGCGGCGACGCCGGCGTGGCTCCGCATGCCGAGGCCCACGATGCTCACCTTCACCACGCCCGTCTCGATGAGCGCGCCCTCGGCGCCCACGTCGGCGGCGATGGTCTCCGCCAGCTCCCGCATCTGCTCGGCGTCTTCCTGCGTAACCGTGAAGGTCAGGTTCGTGCGCCCGTTCTGCGGCGCCGACTGGATGATCATGTCGACGGACACGTTCTTCGCGGCGAGCGGTTCGAAGATGCCCGCGACGACGCCGGGCGTGTCGGGCACGCCGCGCATCACCACCTTCGCGGCCTTCTTGTCGTAGGTCACGCCGGCCACCACGACCGACTCGAGGGACTCGTCCTCGCCCGTCACCATCGTTCCCTCCGCGTCCGTGAAGCTCGAGCGCACGTGGATCGGCACGGCGTATTTCATCGCCAGCTCCACGCTCCGGATCTGAAGCACCTTCGCGCCGAGGCTCGAAAGCTCGAGCATCTCCTCGTAGCTGATGCGCGCCACCTTGCGCGCGCTCGGCACCACGTTCGGGTCCGTCGTGTAGACCCCGTCTACGTCCGTGTAGATCTCGCAGACGTCGGCGCGCGCCGCCGCCGCGATGGCCACGGCGCTCGTGTCCGAGCCGCCGCGGCCGAGCGTGGTGATGTTCCCGGCGTCGTCGATGCCCTGGAAGCCCGCCACGATGACCACGTCGCCTTCGGCCACGGCCCTGCGGAGGCGCGCGTCGTCCACGCGGCTGATGCGCGCCTTGGTGTGCACGCTATCGGTCTCGACGCGCACCTGGTGGCCCATGAGGCTCCGCGCGGGCACGCCCATCTCGTTCAGCGTGATGGCCAAAAGCGCGGCCGAGACCTGCTCGCCGCTCGAGACGAGCACGTCGACCTCGCGCTCTTTGGGGCGCGCCGAGAGCTCGCGGCCGAGGCCGAGGAGCCGGTCCGTTTCGCCGGCCATGGCGCTCACCACGGCGATCACGTCGTGGCCCTCAGCCCGGGTCCGAGCGATGCGCCGGGCCACGTTCCGAATGCGCTCGAGGGACCCGACGGAGGTCCCGCCGTATTTCTGGACGTGAAGGGCCACGGCGCCGGGAGCCTATGCGCTCCCAAGCGGCGGTCAATCGCGGGAGCGGCGCCGGCTGCGAATGATGCGGCGGTCCTCGTCGTCGGCCGCGCGCTCCTCTTCCTCGGCGCGTTCTTCCTCCTCGGCCTCCGTGTCCTCGGGCTCCGGCGGGCGCACGGGCGCGAGCGGCGCGCCGTAGGAGCTCCGGAGCTTCCGCGCGAGGCGGTCGAGGATCATGCGCTCGACGTAGCTCGGCCGGCCGGGCACGTGCAGGGTGACCTGCACGACCTCCCGGCCGCGCTCTTCGAGGCGCGCGAGTTCGAGGCTCGCCGGGTAGCTCTGGTCGTCGCCGGTGACTTCGAAGAGCACGAAGCCGACCTCCTGGTCGCGCTCGCTGATGGGGTAGCCGTAGTCCACGCGCAGCAAGCGCACGAC
>JBCCAW010000101.1:0-13363 GCA_039814655.1 Myxococcota bacterium
CCCCGCGGGCGCGCGGCGCGGCGGCGCCTACATGGCCGGCTGGACCCTCGCCCTCGCCTTTGGCCGCGCCGGCGCCGCCCTCGAAGCCTGGAGCGCTGGCCAGCTCGCGGGCGTCGGCGCCTTCTGGGGCGGCGCCGTCTCCCCGGCCCTCGCCGCCGTGGGTGCCGCGCTCGGCGTCGCCCTCGTGGCCCGGTCCCCGGCCCGCAGCGCCGACGCGCTGGCCCCGGCGGCCCTGCTGGTCCTCTCCGCCGTCGCCCTCCTCGACGCCGCCCGCGCATACGAGACCGACGCCACGCGCTTTGGCGCGGAGACGGCCCTGGCGCTGCTTTCCCTCGCGCTCTTCACCGTGCTCTGGCGCAGGACCCCGCGCTTCCTCGCGCGCCGAGGCCGCCGCGCCACGCTAGTGACCACGCTCGTCGTCGCGAGCAGCCTGGCCCTCGACGGGCTCCGCCAGGCCCCAGGCCTCGAGCTGCGCCGCCTGCTCACGGGCCTGGTCGCCCTCGGCCTCGTCGCCCTCGCCCTTCGCCTCGTGTCGCCTCCCCGGGGTTCGCTCCGGCGAGGCCCGCGCGCACCTCAGCGCACGACGGCGTAGGCGTTGCCGAAGACGTCCTCCTCGGGGTTCTCTTCCGTGCGTGCCTTGAGCAGCACACGCCCGTCGTCTTCCTTCCAGCCCTGCATGACGAGCGTATCGCCGGGCCAGACCGGCTTCGTGAAGCGCCCCTCCAAGGACCCGAGGCGCGACGGATCCCCGCCACAGGCGTGACGGATCAGCGCCCGGCCGACGTAGCCATAGGTGCAGAGGCCGTGGAGAATGGGACGCCCGAAGCCCGCCTTCTCTCCGATCTCCGGGTCCGCGTGCAGCGGGTTGAGGTCGCCGCTCAGCCGGTAGAGCAGCGCCTGCGTCGGCTGCGTCGTCTCCGTCACCTCGAAGTCCGGCTCCCGGTCCGGGTACTTCACCCGCGGCGTGCGCGCCGGCCGCTCGCCGCCGAAGCCACCATCCTTCAGGAAGATGATGGTCCAGGTCGTCTCGAAGAGGAGCTCACCCTCCGCGTCCCGCGTCTCCGTCGTGTACACGGCCTGCGCCAGCCGCTTGAGGTCGTAGACGCCCGCCACGGTGCCCACGGTCTTCATCACGCCCTTGGGCGGGATCGGCCGATGCAGCGCGATGGACTGGCTGCCGTGGACCACGCCAAGCATGTCGCCGCCGGTCACGGGCATCAGCGCGTGCAGCGCGGCGAAGGTCGGCACCACGGCGTAGGTCGGCAGCACCTTCGGCCCTCGCCCCTCGTAAAGATAATCGAGCTCCTCGAGCGTCGCGCCGCAGCCGAGCGCGTAGAGCGCCACGTCCTTCCAGGTGTACTCGTGCACGAGCACCGCGGTCTGCTGGCCCAGCGATTCGGTCTTCAGCCCCATGGCTGGCGTCCTAGCCGCCCCATGCCGGCGAGGGCAAGGTCAGCGCAGCTTCTTGCGGAAGGCGATCACGTCACCGCCGGTCCCGTCCGCGGGGGGCAGCGGCGGAAGGCGCTCGACCAGCGTCTCGATGGCCGGCGCCGCCCGCGTGAGCGCGGCCTCCGCGTGCAGCTCGGAGAAGGTGGCCCGGCCGTACACGAGCACGAGCCGGTAAGCGCCGCCGATACGCCGCGTGACGAAGGGAGCCTCGCCGTGATGGCTGGACAGCACCGCCCGGTCCCGGCGCGCGGCGTCCACGGCCTGGGCCAAGCGCACGCGACGCTCCCAGCCCGCCCGGTCGAAGCTCCGGTCCATGCGCGCCCGGTCCACGTCGGCCTGGTGCGCCGGCGACGTCTCCTGCTCGCCAGCGAGCACGGCCACAGCCTCGGTCCCGAGCCGGTCACAGACGAGCGCCAGCTGCTGCAAGGTGCCCGCGGTCTCCTGCGCCGGGCGCGGGTCCGCGCCCCACAGCTCCGGGGACGATCCGTCGACCACGATCACCGCTTCGGCGGCCGCCTGGCGACGCAGCACGGCCAGCGCCTCGTCGAGCTCGGCGCGGGGGCCGAGCGCCGGTGCGCCCGGCGGCGGCAGCGTCTCGAGCGTGCCCGCGAAGCTCCCGGCCAGCACCGCCAGCCGGGTCTGCGCCTCCGCCCGAGAGCCTTCGGGCTCCACGACCACGAGGCGCCAGGGGCCGTCCCCCACCTCGACGTACACCCGCTCGGCCTCGGGCGCCTCGAGGGTCAGCTCGAGGCGTGCGTCCTTCGCGCCGAGCTCCCGGCGCACGACGCGCAGCAGGTCCAGCAGCCGGTCCGCGTCGAAGTCCACGTCGGCGCCTATAGGGCCTCGTGGCGGTTCCCGGAAGGCGGCATGCGGCGACCCATCCTCAGCCAGGGAGGGCGCTCTCCACGGAAGCACCTCCCCGTCGTTGACGCTCTCGTGCGTCACGGCAACGCTGCGTCCATGCGCTCCCTCCTGGCCACGCTGGCCAGCGTCCACCTCCTGGCCGGCTGCGGCGGCGGCGAGCCTCTCCCGGACCGCATGCGCGTGGACTTCGGCCCCGCGGACCAAGGCGCGGACGCGCCGGACCTCCGGCCACCGCCCGGCCAGGACAGCGACGGGGACGGCCTCTGCGACGACTACGAGCGCGTCTTCCGCCTCGACCCGAACGACCCGGACACGGACGGCGACGACTTCCCGGACTACTGGGAGACGGTCATCCGGGACCTCGATCCCTTCGACCGGGCCACGCCGGAGATCGAGCGCGTCGCCTTCGTCCGCGAGACGCCCCTCGGCGCCGCGCAGGTCCCGGTCCAGCTCACGGTGAGCGGCGAAGGCGAGGACTACACCGGCGCCTTCGAGTCCTTCCAGGCCGTAGACGAGTTCAACGAGGACGCCGGCGACTACTACGCGGAGAGCCTCCCGGTGTTCGCCGTCCCCGAGGAAAACGTGGGCCTCCTCGACGCCGAGCGCGAGTCCTTCCGCGGCGTCATCGGGCGGACCCTGCTCGGCTTCGAGGTCCGCCTCGCCTTCGGCGGCAACACGGCGCGGCGCTGCCATCGCGTCTACCACTGGCGCTACAACGTGAAGCGGAGCGACGGGGCCGCCGTCGCGAGCGAGCGCTTTCACCTGGTCGTGCTGGCCGAGGGCGAGAGCCTCTCGAGCGGCGACTTCTGCGCGCCGCCCATCGACTCCTGCCTGGGCGCGCCTCCCGGCGCGGACATTCCCTAGGAGGCTGCTACCCCTCCAGCGAGATGTCCGGGACAGAAGTCGCGAGCGTCTCGGCGAGGAGGGGCGCGCGCAACCTCGGACCGAAGGACCGTCGAGACGGTCGTTTTTTCTGCCGAGGACGTCTAGGGCTCGCGCTTCAGCCCGTGCTTTTTCATGCGGCTCTGGAGCGTGCTCGGCTTGAGGCCGAGGAGCACCGCGGCCCCGTCGGCGCCGTAGATCTTCCCGCCCGTGTGCTCGAGAGCCCGCGCAATGTGGTCGCGCTCCACCTGGGCGAGCGGCGCGATGCCCCGGGGCGCGTCGCTCTCGCGCAGGCGCCGGCGCCGCGGGTCCCCGGGCAGGTCGATGTCGCCCGGCGAGAGCACGCCGGTCCGGGCGAGAATGGTCGCGCGCTCCAGCACGTTCGCGAGCTCCCGGAGGTTGCCGGGCCAGTCGTGCGACGCGAGGCGTTGCAGCGCGCCATCGCTCATCACCCAACAGCCGCCGCGCACGCCGTCGCCTCGGGCCGAGCGCCGGGCGAGCTGCTGCAGCATGAAGTCCGCGAGCTGCGGAAGGTCCTCGAGCCGGTCCCGAAGCGGCGGCAGCTCCAGGGGAAAGACGTCGAGGCGGTAGAATAGATCCTCGCGGAAGCGCCCCTCGGCCACGGCCTTTCGCAGATCCACGTGCGTCGCCGCCAGGATGCGCACGTCGACGCGCCGGGTCTTGTCGGCCCCGACGGGCTGGAAGGTGCCCTCCTGGAGCACGCGAAGCAGCTTCGCCTGCAGGCTCGGGTCGAGCTCGCCGATCTCGTCGAGGAGCAAAGTGCCGCCATTCGCGATCTGAAAGCGCCCGGGCCGGTCCTGCGTGGCGCCGGTGAAGGCGCCCTTCACGTGGCCGAAGAGCTCACTCTCGATGAGCTGCGCCGGGATCGCGGCGCAGTTCAAGGTGACGAAGGGCTGCGCGCGCCGCGGGCTCCACAGGTGAATCGCGCGCGCGAGGCGCTCCTTGCCCGTGCCCGTCTCCCCGCCGATGAGCACCGGGGTCGTCGTCGCCGCCACCTGCCGAGCCCGGCGCACGAGCCCCTGCACGCGCGGGCTCGCGCTCGACTCGAGCACGCCCACCTCGGCCACGGCTTCTTCACTCGGCGCGCTTCCGCCGTGCAGCGCGGCCTGAAGCTGCTGCGTATGCGCGCGCTCCTGGGCATGAAGGCGGCGGAGCGTCGTGCGCTCCCGGGCGCCGCGGATCGCCAGCGCCAGCACCTGCGCGTAGACCTCCACCAGGTTCACCACCGTCGGCTCGAAGGCGACGCAGACCTCCCGGTCGAGCGTGAGCACGCCGAAGGGCTCATCGCCGGCGCAGAGCGGGACCACCATGCAGCTGTGCCCGGGCTCGAAGTCCAGCACCCCGTCGAAGGGGTCCCCGTCGCCGTGCGCGTGGTCGTGCTCCGTGTAGGCCCGCGCGCGACGCGTCTCGAGCACCTCGCGCACCGTCGGGAAGGCCGAGAGCTCGAGGCGGTAGTCCCGGACCTTCGGAGCGAGCCGGCCGCGCGCCATGCGAATCACCAGCTCGTCGTCCGCCAGCTCGAAGATGGTGGCGAGGTCGTAGGGCGTGATGCGCTCGATCCAGTCGAGGCCACGCCGGAGCAGGTCTTCGAGGTCGTCGTCACGGCCCGCGAGGGCCACGAGCTCCGCCAGGTCACGGGTGAGGTCGTCGACGTCCGTCGCGTGCGGCGCGGTCAGGGTCACGACCGGTGGATGGAGCCACCGCGGCGTCGCGCAACGAGGGCGCACGGGTCCCGGGGCCGAAGCGCCTTGCCCGCGTCGGCTGCCGGCGGCGCGACCTTGGAGCCGACGCCCCGCGCCGGCGCCGGCCGGAAGCCCTTCCGCCCCGTCGTGATGCGCACGAGCGTGCCGTTCTCGAAGACCAGGTGCCGCTGAAAACGGTTGGGACCGAAGTCATAGGTCCAGCGCTCCACGGGCACGGCCTGCGCGACCGTGTCGAAGACCCCCGGGACGACCTGAAGCGTCACCTGCCGAAGGGCCTGGGAGCGCACGACATCCTGCGGCTCCCCACAAAGCTGGCGCACCTGGTAGCGCGAGTCCCCGCGCTGAACGAGCCGGTTGCCGCAGCGCATGGCCTCCGCAGCGCTCGCGCTCCCGAGCACGGCGACGAGGGCGAGGACGAAGCTGAGAGCGGCGGGCAAGCGAGGCATGGGGAGACCTTTCGCCGGAAGGGTAGCAGGCTCGTTCCCCGAGCCGCCACGTGCCGGGGCCACTACGGGGCGCCGTCGCTGGCCGCGGGAGGCGGACGCTCCACCGCGGCCTCCGCTTCGGCCGCCGCGGCCGCTGCCGCCTCCTCCGCCGCGGCTGCTTCCGCCGCCGCCGTCGCCTCTTCGTGCTGCGCCTGCGCGCGCTGAAAGGCCGCGAGCACCGTCGGGCTCGTGGTCAGCGAGTCGAGCTCGAGGTCCGGCTGACGCTCGAGGGCCGCCAGGAACGCGGCCACGGCCAGGTCGTTGCGGCCGAGGGCGACGAAGGCCGTAGCGAGCTGGCGCTGCACCGTGACCATCTGGTTGCCCGTGAGCTGCCGCGAGCCGAGGAAGCGGTTGCCGAGAGCGACGGCCTCCGGGAAGCGCCCGCGCCGCACGTGCTCCTCGAGCTCCGGCAGCTCCGCGTCGATGCTCGCCTGCAGCTCGCGCACCTCGCCGGCGCGCGGCGCCACGCCCGTGGCCTCGGCGATGGCTCCGCGCCCCTCTTCCGTGAGCGTGAGCGACGCGACGGGCACGAGCACGATCTGCCCGCGCGTCAGCCGCATGGTCCGGAGGTTGTTGAAGCGACGGACGCGCCGGGCGTCTTCACGGCTCCCGCCCGGGTAGTACACGGAGGCGACGCGCACGACGTTCTGCCCCTGCGTCGTCACGTGCCGAAGCGGGTACGGCACGAGCAGCTCCGCCCCCTCGTCGGGCTGCTCCGAGGCACTGCCGCCGTTGGCTTCGATCAGCGCGAAGGCCCTCCGAGCGTCGCCGTAAAAGCGCCGCGCGAGCTCGGGCCAGGTCTCCCCGGCCTGCACCTCGTGGTAGGTCACGAAGGGCACGGTGAGGCGCTGGCCCACGCGAATCGGCGCCCCTCCCTGGGCCGTGAGGCCGTTCTCGGCGACCAGTACGGTCTCCCGGCGCGGGTTGCCGTAGTAGCTCTGCGCGATGGAGGCGAGGGTCTCTCCGTCGCGCACGACGTGCGTGAAGGTGCCCTCCGTAGCCTGCGCCGCGGCGAAGGCGGGCAGGGCGAGGACGAGCGCCACGAGCAGGAGCGCCGGGACCCGCGCGGCGTGCGTCACTCCCTGTCCTCCACGAGGTCCGCGCCCTCCAGCTCCGCGCCCTCCTCGGGCACGAGGGGCACACGCGGGTCGAGGGTCTCGTCGACGAGGAGCGTCTCGCCGGTCCGTACGCGCACCTCGAGCTGGCGCTCCTGGAAGTAGGGGTTGTCGAGCTTCACGAAGTGCCGGCCGGGCGTGAGCGCGATGCGCTGGGCCGTGGGCGTGGTCACGACCTTCTGACCGTCGATGTACACGTCGGCCCAGGGATCGACGACGACCTGGAGATAGCCGGCGCGGTCCGGGAGCACCGGGTTGCCGGCCTCCGCGGCGAAGTCCTCGGGGTTGCCGGCGAGGCGGCCGCTCGCGGCCTGGATGGCGCCGCCGCTCCCGAGAACGCCGAGGAAGAGCGCGCCCTGCACGATGGCCGTGTGCCGGAGGAGCCGCCGGTCCGTCACCTTGTGGCGTGCCATACGCGGGGCGCCGGCCTTGAGCAGCTCCTCGGCCTCCCGGTCCGGGATGACGCCCACGTCGCGCAGGTACAGGACCATGCGCGCCGAGTAGCTCATGGGCACGCGCGGCGCGATGAACTCCGTGAGGTCGTCGATGAGCGCCTGCGTGGTCGGGTACCGGTTCGCCGGCATCTTCTCCATGCAGCGGCCCAGGATGCGCTCGAGCGTGCGGGGCACCTTCGGGTTGATCTTCCGCGGCGGCACGTAGCGGTCGAGGCGGATCTTCTGCATCACGGTCCGCGCCTCGTCCTCCACGAAGGGCTTCCGGCCCGTGACCATCTGGTAGAGGACGATGCCCACGCTGAAGAGGTCGGAGCGGAAGTCGAGCTTGTCGCCGAGGATCTGCTCCGGGCTCATGTAGCTCGGCGTGCCGAGGCCCGTGCCGGTCTCCGTCAGGTCCGAGAGCTTGTCGTCCCGGGCGATGCCGAAGTCCATCAACTTCACCTCGCCCTGCTTCGCGATCATGACGTTCGCGGGCTTGATGTCGCGATGGATGACGCCCCGGAAGTGGGCGTAATCGAGGGCACGGCAGACCTGGAGCGCGATGATCGAGGCCACGGCCGGCGGCAGCACCGGCGACGCGTCGAGGAGGTCGTAGAGGTCGATGCCCTCGACGTACTCCATGATGATGTACATGGAGCGGCCGTCCTTCACGAAGTCGACCACGTGAAGGATGTTCTCGTGCTGGAGCGAGGCCATGAAGTGGGCCTCGCGCTCGAAGCGCTTGGCGAACTGGCTGTCCATGGCGATGGACGGCTTCAGCGCCTTGATGGCGACGGTGCGGCCTAGGGGCTCCTGCACGGCCTTGTAGACGACGGCCATTCCGCCGCTGCCGATCTCGCCGAGGACCCGGCAATTCCCAATCCGGTCGCTCATCGCCGGAGGCGACCCTACGCGGGGGCTCGCGCCCGGTCAATGCCCCGCGAGAGGCGAAAATTGCTGAAATCGTTGGCCGAATCGCGGTCTCCGGATGCATGAATGCGCGCCGCCCTAGCAGGCAACTCATGGCCTGAGGGGGCCCCGTCGAATCGCTGCGCGCCGGCGCAACGCCTTTAGGCCCGGTCCGGGCGGCCGTAGCAGCTCGGGTGACCACGACCACCGTCAACGGAAGCGCCGCGGCGCTCCTCGTTCTCACCACCCTCGCGCTCTGGCTCGGCTCGCCGAGCTCGGTGCAGGCGCAGACGCGGCGCGAATACCAGCAGTGGACGGCCGCGGCGGGGACCGCGCGCCCGCTGGAAAACGCCCCGAAGGTGCGCCTCTGGCTCGACCTCCACGCGCGGCGCGGCGCGGGACAGACCGTCGGGATCGTGCGGCCGGGGGTGGGCTACGACGTGGCATCCTGGCTGACCCTCTGGCTCGGCTATGCCTGGGTGCCGGTGTTTCGGGATGCGGGGAACGACCTACGGGAACAGCGCCTCTGGCAGCAGGCCACGCTTCATCACCGCGTCGCGGGCTGGAGCCTGCAGAGCCGCACCCGCTTCGAGCAGCGCTTCAGCGACGGCGGAGACGACGTCGGCTTTCGCGTGCGCGAATTCGTTCGCGTGAACTGGCAGCCGAGCGAGACCTCCGCCGTGGGGCTCGCCTTCTGGGACGAGATCTTCCTCGGCATCGGCGAGACCGACTGGGGCACCGTGGGTGGCTACGACCAGAACCGCGTGTTCCTGGGTCCGTTCCTCCCCATCCCGCGCGTGGGCCGCTTCGAGTTCGGCTACCTCCTCGCGCACCTGCGCCGCCCCGGCGGCAACGTGATGCAGCACGTGCTCGCCGCGACGCTCTTCGTCTCGCTCTGAGGCGCGTCGGGCTGCCAAGGCCTCCGGCTCCGTGGACGTCGAGAGTGTGGCCAGCACCGGCAGCGTTGGAACGGCCCTGCAGGCGTGGGTGTCACGGCAACGCGCACCTGATTCGTGTGGCCTACGAAGCCGGACTGGCCCCCGGGCCGTCGTCACGAGAACGGCTCGGCAAGGCTGCTTATCCCAACGGGAGCGCGCGGGCGATCACGCCTCGATGGTCCCGTCCGGGGCCGACTCGCTCACGGTCGTACTGCCCGACGCCCCGCGCTTGCCGAAGCCGAGCTCGCCTGCCGCGACGTCCACGAGCACCGTGTCGCCCGCCACGTAGCGCCCTGCGAGGATCTCCTGCGCCAGTGGGTTTTCGAGGTGCTTCTGCACCGCGCGCTTGAGCGGACGGGCGCCGTAGGCCGGGTCGTAGCCGACGTTGGCGAGGTAGTCCTTGGCCCCGTCCGTGACTTCGAGGTCGAGGCCCCGCGCCGCCAGCCGTCCGGCGAAGCGGCCGAGCTGCACGTCCACGATGCGCCGCAGATCCTCCCGGCCAAGGCGGTGGAAGATCACCGTCTCGTCGAGGCGGTTCAAAAACTCCGGGCGGAAGCTCGCGCGGAGATCGGCCGTGACGAGCTCGCGCATGCGCTCCTCGTCTTCGATCGAGAGGATGTGCTGCGAGCCCACGTTGCTCGTGAGCACGATGACCGCGTTCTCGAAGTGCACCGTGCGGCCCTGGCCGTCCGTGAGGCGCCCGTCGTCGAGCACCTGGAGCAGCACGTTCCACACGTCCGGATGCTCCTTCTCGATCTCGTCGAAGAGGATGACCGAGTAGGGCCGGCGCCTTACCGGCTCCGTGAGCTGGCCGCCCTCGTCGTAGCCGACGTAGCCGGGCGGCGCGCCGATGAGCCGGCTCACCGCGTGCTTCTCCATGTACTCGGACATGTCGAGGCGGACCATCGCCCGGTCGTCGTCGAAGAGGAACTCGGCGAGCGCCTTGGCGAGCTCGGTCTTGCCCACGCCCGTCGGGCCGAGGAAGAGGAAGCTGCCCACGGGCCGGTTCGGCTCGCTGAGGCCCGCCCGCGAACGCCGCACGGCGTTGGCGACGGCCACCACGGCTTCCTGCTGGCCAATGACCCGGGCGCCCAGGCGCGACTCCATGTCGAGGAGCTTCTCCTTTTCGCTCTCGAGCATCTTGGTGACGGGCACCCCGGTCCAGCGGCTGACGACGGACGCGATGTCCTCGTCGGTGACCTCCTCGTTCAGGAAGCTCCCGTCCTTCTGCAGCGCGTCGAGCTTGGCCTGGGCCTCTTCCACCGAACGTTCGGCGGCCGGGATGTCCCCGTACTGGATGCGCGCGGCGGTCTCGAGGTCGGCCACGCGCTGGGCCCGCTCGAGGGCCGTGCGGAGCTCGTCCACCTGGGCCTTGGCGCCGCGGATGGCGTCGATGAGCTCCTTTTCCCGGAGCCACTGCGCGCGCATGCCGCTCTTCTGCTCGTTGAGCTGCGCCAGCTCGGCGTCGAGCTCTTCGAGGCGCTTGAGCGACGCCGGATCGCGCTCCTTTTTGAGCGCCTGCTTTTCGATCTCGAGCTGCATGGTCCGCCGCTCGACCTGGTCGATTTCCACGGGCATGGAGTCGATCTCCATCCGCAGCCGGCTCGCCGCCTCGTCGACCAGATCGATGGCCTTGTCCGGGAGGAAGCGGTCCGTGATGTAGCGGTCGCTGAGCATGGCCGCGGCGACGATGGCCGCGTCCTGGATGCGGATGCCGTGGTGGACCTCGTACTTCTCCTTGAGGCCCCGGAGAATGCCGTTGGTGTCCTGCACGCTCGGCTCGCCGGCGAGCACGGGCTGGAAGCGCCGGGCCAGCGCCGCGTCCTTTTCGATGTGCTTCCGGTACTCATCGAGCGTGGTGGCGCCGATGGCCCGGAGCTCGCCGCGGGCGAGCGCCGGCTTGAGCAGGTTGGAAGCGTCCATGGAGCCGCCGGAGGCGCCGGCGCCGACGAGCGTGTGCAGCTCGTCGATGAAGAGCACGACCTGGCCCTCGGCGGCCTCGACCTCGTTCACCACGGCCTTGAGGCGCTCCTCGAACTCGCCGCGGAACTTCGAGCCGGCGACGAGGGCGCCGAGATCGAGGGCGAGCACCCTCTTGTCCCGAAGCGACTCGGGGACGTCGCCGCTCGCGATGCGCTGGGCGATGCCCTCGACGATGGCGGTCTTGCCCACGCCGGGCTCGCCGATGAGCACGGGGTTGTTCTTGGTGCGCCGGCTGAGCACCTGCATGACGCGACGAATCTCTTCGTCGCGGCCGATGACCGGGTCGACCTTGCCTTCCTTCGCCGCCTGCGTGAGGTCGCGCGTGTACTTCTCGAGGGACTGGTACTTCCCCTCGGGCTCCGGGTCCGTGACCTTGTGCGTGCCGCGTACGGCCTGGATGGCCTCCAGCAGCGGGCCACGCTCCGTGCCGAGCAGCGCGCGCGCGTCCTTGTCCTCGCTCATGGCGAGGAGCACGTGCTCGGCGCTCGTGTACTCGTCGCCGAAGGACTCGGTCTCCTTCCAGGCGCGCGTCATCGCCTCGCGGAGCGCGCGGCTGAGCGTAGCTTCGGCGCCGCCCTTCACCGTCGGCAGCTTGCCGAGGCGTGCGGTGGCGCGTTCGACGGCGGCCGCGGGATCGGCCCCGGCCTTCGCCAGGATGCCGGTGCTGATGCCGCCCTCCTGGGCGATGAGCGCGACGAGCAGATGCGCCGGATGCACGTCCGGGTGGCCCCGGTCGTTGGCGTGGCTCGAGGCCGTGAGCAGGGCTTCGCGAGTCTTCGTGGTCAGGCGGTCGAGGCGCATGGTCTTCTTCTCGGGTCGTTGGACGCACCGGGGCGTCGCGCGAGACCCAGCTGGGCCTCCGCGGGGTGCGCCGGGGAGCGGGCTCGACGGGCCGGGCCGCGCTCCGGGAACGAGCGCAAACTAAACATCGCTTTCGATGCGTCAACGGAGAAAATGGGGGCTCGCGCCCCCACGGTGGATGCGCGCGGTCTTCGTCGTGCTCGTGGCCTGTTCGTCGGCCGAGGCGCCGGACCTGCGCGTGATGACGCCGCGGACGACGCTCGCCACGCTCTTCGAAGCCTGGGGCATCGAGGGGCTCAGCGGCGCCGAGGTGAAGGCGCGGCAGGAGAGTGGCCGGCGCTTTCACCTCTCGGACCCGCAGGCCTTCCGGGCTTGTTTCGCCGACTGGGAGCGGCGCGAGGACGAAGCGCTCGCGGGCTACGTCTTCGGTGTGCTGGCGCCGGCGAAGGGGTCGTTGCGGGTGGTGCCGGGCGAGGAGCGCACGCTCGTGTTCGCCCCGGACGCGTCGCCCATCGTGCTTCGGCCGGGACACGGCTGGCGCATCGTGCTCCAGGAGAGCGTGCCCGCGAGCGTGCGCCGGCGTCTGGTCGTGGAAGCGCGACGACTGGCCCCGGCGCACGAGTAGGCCGGCCCGCGAAGGCGAGCGCATCAAGTCTCCGGCGCCCGGACCGTACAGCCCCTCGATGCTCGCCGATCGCTGGTCCTCGTTGCTCGAGGACGTCCCCCTCGGCATTCTCGGTGTCGAGGCCGACGGAACCGTGGGATACGCCAACGGCTACGCCCGGAGCGTGGTCTTCGACGGCGGGACCGATCTCGTCGGCGAGGACTTTGGCGAGCTCGTCGAGCGGCACCAGCCCGCGGGCGAAAGCCTCGCGTCGATCTTGGATGCGCCGCTCGCGCGGGATCTCCTGCTCGTGCGCGTCGACCGGGAGGTCGCGGGCAAGCGCGTGCGCTGCTGGTACTCGCTCAGCGCCGTCGGTCCGCGCCTCGACGAGGACAAGCCCACGCTCATGGTGCTCCAGGAGGCGAGCCCGCTCGTGGGCCTCGGCCGCTGGCTCCAGCGCCTCATCGAGCGCTCGGGCAAGAGCGAGCGCGCGCTCATTCAGCAGCTCGCCGAGGAGGTCGCGCACCTGATGCGGAACCCGCTCGCGGCCATGACGCTCAACACGGCGATGCTGAACGACGCCGTGACCGACCCGCTCGGTACGGGTCTGGCGGGCGAGACCAAGGGCATCGTCGACGACATCGAAGACGCCGCCGCGCGCATGGCCGACGTGGTCGACCGGCTGCTGGCTTTGGCCCGCCGCGGCGTGCACGACCCGCAGCGGCCCATGGTGCACGAAGACGGCTTCCTCGACTGACGCCGCCGGGTAGCGCACCTTCCGGGAGTGCGGTTCGTCGCGTGTGCGCTGCTCCTGCTCGTCGCTTGCTCGAAAGGCGACGCCACCGATGCGCCCACGGGCCGCGGCCGGACGGAGACCGCGAGCCCGGAGGCGCCGGAGCCAGAGGCCGCAGCTCCCCGCCCCTCGCTCCGCGGGCTGCCCGGTGAACCCGAGGACCCGAGGGACCCGCTGGCCGGCCTCGACGACGTGGAGGCGCTCCGCCGGGAGGCGCCGGACGTGGCCGGAGCCCTGGCGCTCGCGGACCTGCCGCCGGTGCCCGAGGGGAGCTGCGCCGTGCTTGGCGACGTCGCGACGCGCGTGTGGCCGAAGCCCGGGCCCGCACGTGTGGTCGCGGTGAACGACGACGGCTTCGTGGCGGCGGGCTACGCGCAGCTCG
>JBCCAW010000277.1:0-7734 GCA_039814655.1 Myxococcota bacterium
CGCCGCCGAGGCCCCGGCGCGCCTGGCGCCCTCCGCGGGCCCGCTGCACGCCGGCGCGCAGGCTCCGGAGCGGCCGGAGCGAATCGTTGGTGACCTCGCCGTTCCAGACGAGGTCCCAGAGCACCTCGAAGACCTCGCTCGAGAGGCGCCCGGTGTGCGCGACGAGATCGCGGAAGAAGAGCGCGCCCCCGGCGGAGAGCGCCTCGCGGATCGCGCCCGCGAGGGGATCCTCGAGGGCCTCGACGGGCGCCGCGAGGAGCGGGTAGTGCTCGGCCAGGTAGAGGGCGATGCGGCCGTCCTTGCTGCCGAGGCTCGAGACGCCGCGCCAGAGCACTTCGCCGGAGCCGCAGAGCTCGTCGAGGTCCCGGTGGTCGAAGTACCGCAGCCGCGCCGGGAGGATCTGCGTCTCGAGGGCCGACGCCGGCAGCGCCGCGCCCTGAAGCTGAACGACCGCCTGCGCGAGCGCGTCGAGGCCGCCGCGCCCGCCCTCGTCGCCCACGCCCTGCCAAGCAAGCTGGAAGCGCGCGAAGACCTCGTGCTCGACGGGCTCGACCTCGGCGCGAAGCTTCGCGAGGCTCTTGCGCTTGAGCTGGCGCAGCACGCCCACGTCGACCCACTCGCGGCCCCCGCGGCGTCCCGCGGCGTGGAGCAGCTCCGTGGGCAGGAGCTCCCCCTCGGTGACCCGGCCATCCCCTTCGAGGCGCCGGAGCGTCACCAGCACCGGCGCTACGCCGAGGCCGAAGCGTGCGGCGGCTTCTTCGGCGGTGAAGGGCCCGTGCGTGCGCGCGTAACGGCCGAGGAGATCGCCGAGCGGGTCCTTCACCGGGTCGAGGAGCGCCTGGGGTACGCCCCGCGGCGGCACGATGCCGAGCCCGTCCCGGTAGCGGGCGACGTCTTCGACGGCGATGAAGCGCGCCTCGCCGCCGACGGTGCAAGGGACGATGCGCCGGGCGCGCGTGAGCGCGTCGAGGAAGCCGTCGAGGGCCGCCGGCTCCTCGCACCGCTCCCGGATGCCCGCTTCGCTCTGGTCGCCGAGGCCGAGCAGGAGGTCGTGCACGGCGTCTGCGTGCTTGAGGGGCACGCGGCCATCGCGGCGCTGAAGCCGCGCCACGACCTCCCGCACGGCGTCGGCATCGAGGAGCTCGCGAAGCTCGGGCTCGCCGAGGAGCTCCCGGAGCTGGGCGTGGTCGAGGCTCAGGGCTTGCGCGCGCCGCTCGGCTAGCGGCGCGTCGCCCTCGTACATGAAGTTGGCGACGTAGTTGAAGAGGAGCGCGCTCGCGAAGGGCGAGGGCGAGCGCGTCTCCACGGCGGCGACCTTCACTTTGCGGTCGCGGATCTGCGTCAGGAGCTGCACGAGCCCGGGCACGTCGAAGACGTCCTTCAGGCACTCCCGATAGGTCTCGAGGAGAATGGGAAAATCGCTGAAGCCCGAGGCGACGCCGAGCAGGCTCGCGCTCTTTCGCCGCTGGGCCCAGAGCGGCATGCGCTGCCCCGGGCGCTTGCGCGGCAGGAGCAGCGCGCGGCCGGCGTTCTCCCGAAAGCGCGAGGCGAAGAGCGCCGTCTCGCCCACGCGGCCGGTGATGCGCCGCTCGACCTCGCCGGGGTCCGGAAAGAAGAGGCTCTCGTCCGGCGGCTCGTCGAGCTCCGGGAGGCGAAAGACCATGCCGTCGTCGGACCACATGGTGTCCGCGTCGAGGCCCTTCTCTTCGAGGAGCATGGCCTGCACGGCCGTGACCCAGGGCGCGTGTACGCGCGCGCCGAAAGGCGAGAGCAGCGTGACGCACCAATCGCCGACCTCGTCGACGAAGCGCTCGAGCACGATCTGCCGGTCCGTGGGCAGCTTGCCCGTCGCCTCGGCCTGGTCACCGAGGTAGGCGACGAGGTTCCGGGCGGCGCGCGCATCGAGGCCGTGGTGCGCGACGAGCGTGGCTTCCGCTTCGTCGTCCGGCTGCTTGTGGAGCGTGCGCGTGAGCTCGCCGATGGCCCGGCCGAACTCCAGCGGGCGACCGGGCCGGTCGCCGTGCCAGAAGGGCATCTTGCCGGGCTCGCCCGGCGCCGGCGTGACGAGCACGCGGTCCTGGGTGATCTCCTCGATGCGCCAGGACGTGGCGCCGAGGAGGAAGACGTCGCCCTCGCGCGACTCGAAGACCATCTCTTCGTCGAGCTCACCGACGCGCACGGTGCGTTCCTCCGTCGCGAGGAAGACGCCGTAGGTGCCGCGGTCCGGGATGGTGCCGGCGTTGGCGATGGCCAACATGCGCGCGCCGCGCCGCGGCGTGAGGCTCCCGGCGAGCCGGTCCCAGGTGAGCCGCGGCCGGAGCTCGGCGAACTGCTCGGAGGGGTAGCGCCCGCTGAGCATGTCGAGCACGCCCTCGAAGGCGCGGCGCGGGAGCTCGGCGTAGGGCGCGGCGCCGCGTACCAGCGCGTAGAGCTCGGCGACGGAGGTCGCCGGATCGGCCTCCGCGGCCGTGAGCGTCTCCGCCGCCACGCAGGTCGCGACGCATTGCTGCGCGAGCACGTCGAGGGGGTTGCGTGGGTAGTGCGTGGCCTCGACCTGGCCTTCGCGGACGTGGCGGGTCACGGCGGCGCAGGCGAGCAGGTCGCCACGGTACTTCGGGAAGATGATGCCGTGGCTCGTCGCGCCCACCTGGTGGCCGGCGCGGCCGATGCGCTGAATGCCGCTGGCGACGCTGAGCGGCGCCTCGATCTGCACGACGAGGTCGACGGCGCCGACGTCGATGCCGAGCTCGAGGGAGCTCGTGGCGATGATGGCCGGCAGAAGCCCGCGCTTGAGCCGATCCTCGATGGCGGCGCGCGTGTCCTTGGCGAGCGAGCCATGGTGCGCCAGCGCCAGCTCTTCGCCGGCGAGCTCGTTGACGGCGCCGGCCAGGCGCTCGGCGAGGCGCCGGCTATTGACGAAGATCATCGTCGAGCGGTGGTCCCGGATGAGCCGGACCAGCCGCGGGTGAATCATCGGCCAGATGGACTTGGTGGTCGGCGGCGCGGCGGCCGGGCCGGGCTGGAGCGGCGGGAGATCGCCGGGGAGGGAGAAGTCGTCTTCGAAGTCGTCGCCTTCGTCGGGGTCGGGGTCGGAGTCGGAGTCGGGGTCGGAGTCGGAGTCGGAGTCGGAGTCGGAAACGGAGTCGGAAACGGAGTCGGAAACGGAGTCGGAAACGGAGTCGGAAACGGAGTCGGAAACGGAGTCGGAAACGGAGTCGGAAACGGAGTCGGGGTCGGCGTCGACCGGGGTCATTTGGTCGAGGCGCGCCATGTCCTCGACCGGGACCTCGACCTTGATGTCGAAGTCCTTCTTCGCGCCCGCGTCGATGATGGTGACCGGGCGGGGGACCGGCGCGATGGTCTCCTCGGGGCGGACGTCGTAGCCGCCAAGGAAGCGGGCGACCTCGTCCAGGGGCCGCTGCGTGGCGCTGAGGCCGATGCGCTGGAGCGGGGGCGGGTCCCCACCGTGGCGCCGGGCGCGCAGCGCCTCGAGGCGCTCGAGGCTGACCGCCAGATGGGCGCCGCGCTTGCTGGGGACGAGCGCGTGAATCTCGTCGACGATGACCGTGTCGACGGTGGCCAGGATGCGCGCGGCCCGGCTCGTCAGCATGAGGTAGAGCGACTCCGGCGTGGTGATGAGCACGTCCGGCGGGTTTCGGACCAGGCGCTGGCGCTCGCTTTGCGGGGTGTCGCCGCTCCGGATGCCCACGCTCGGGTCGTGAAAGCGCGCGCCGGCGCGCTGGGCCACGGCGCGGATGCCCGCGAGGGGTGCGCGGAGGTTGCGCTCGACGTCCACGCCCAGCGCCTTGAGCGGCGTGAGGTAGAGGACCCGCGCGCCGCGGTCCCAGCGCTCGGCCTCGCCCTTCTTGCGCCGGCGCTTGGGCGGCGGCGGCGCCTCGCGGAACATGAGCCGGTCGATGGCGACGAGGAAGGCCGCGAGCGTCTTGCCCGAGCCCGTGGGCGCCAGCAGCAACGTGGAGTCGCCGCCGGCGATGGAGGGCCAGCCCTTGGCCTGGGCGGCGGTGGGCGCGTGAAAGCTGGTCTCGAACCAGCGGCGCGTGCAGGGGTGCGCGAAGGCGAGCGCGCCGCCCTTCGCGCGTTTGCCCTTCCCCTTGCCGGTGCCCGTGCCCCTGCCCGAGCCGGCGTTCTTCGCCCGCGTGGCCGCCATCGCCTCAGCGTGGTCTGGGGGTGAGACGCCCGCCGTGCCAGGCGCCGCGTGCCGCAAGCGCTTGCGCCCGTTGCCGCGATCGGCGCTTGCCGTGGGGCCGCGGCCAGGGCATCACCTGCGCCGATGGGACTTCGCGACGTACTCGAGGACGACGCCCGCAAGGGCGCCGTGGTGGCCGACTGCCTTCAGCTGATCGAGGCGGAGGTCGGCGACAAAAAGGGCATGGGCGGCATGGCCATCAAGGCCGGCTACAAAACCGTCAACGGCATCAAGCCGGGCTTCATCGAAGGCGTGGTGCACATGCTGCTCCCGGACTTCGCCGCGGCCGTGGACCCCATCGTCGCCGAGGGCCAGGCCAAGGGCGTGGGCGCCGCCGCGCAGCTCAACGCCGAAAAGAGCCGCGTCGCCGACTCGCTGCTCGCGGTGACGGACCGCAAGGCCGAGACCGCGACGACGAAGATCGCCAAGCAGGCCTACGGCCGGCTCCGCGGGACCGCGAAGAAGCACGTCGAAGCCGCCGTGCCGCGCCTGGCGGCGCTGGTCGAAAAACACGTGAGCTGAGCCCGGCGGGCTACTCGAAGCTGCACACGCCCGCCGACCACTCGTAGACGTCCACGGTTTCGTCGGGGCGAGCGACGGCGTAGGTGCCGGGCAGCTGGAGCCCGTCGCCCGCAACATCGACGAGCAGGCCGCCGTGAATGGCCCACATGTCGTCGACCATGGGGCCGAGCTGCGGCGCTGCACTTCGCTCAAACCAGGCGAATCCGGCTTCACTGACCCAGAACACGGGAGTCGCCAGGAACGGAGCTGAGTCGAGGGGCCCCGCTAAGGCGAAGTCGAGCGCGGGCGGGTCGCGGTCCAGCCTTTCGAGGAAGCCGAAGGCGTCGTCGCCCAGAAGCATCGTCGTCGTCGCTTGGGAAAACCCGCCCAGCGGGACGAGGCGGCGCAGGTCGGAGACGGTGGCGGCGCGCTCGGCTCTGCCCCCGGGGACCAGCCGCCAGACCTCCTGGCCCGTCCGGGACAGGACCGCGTCGCCGGGGCTGGGGACGACGAAATCCGTCGCGGCCCAATCGGGGAGCGCGACGCGCCCAGCCTCGCGGAGCGTCGCCGGGTCGAGCAGCACGACCTCCCGGTCGTCCACGAGCGCCGTCGCGCCGCGGACGAAGCGGGCCGTGGGGCTCACGGCGAGGGCAATGCGCTCCGCAACCGACCCATCGCCAGCGAGCACCTCGAGCACGCGGCCCTCGGGCGTGTCGACGAGCACGACGGTCCCCAACCCGAACGCGGGAAACCACGCGGCGTCGAGACCGCGTCCGGAAATCGGCACCGCTTCGCCGTCCGTGGAGAGTACGGAGAAAGCGGTCACGACGATGCTGCTGCGGCGCCCCTGGCGCCCGAAGCCCACGAAGTCACGGATTCCCTCGAAGAGCGGAACCCGGGGCGTGTCTTCGAGGGTCGCCACCGTTTCGAAGAGCTCGCCGTCGCGCACGTAGCGCGCCGTGAGCTCAAGCGGCCCGGCACCCACGCGAACGCTGAAGTCGAAGCCGGCGACAAGGGCGGAGCCCGCTGCGGTCGCGCGCCAGGTGGTTCCGACCACATAGCCCGTGGCGGGCCCGGCCTCGGTGACCCGAAAGCACGCTTCGGGGGCGGAGACCTCGAAACCGGCGCGCGCCAGGTTGGTGGGACCGCAGCCCTGCAGCCTGAGAGGCGTAGCCGAGGATGCCGCGACCTCGCGGCTCCAGAGCGCCGGGTCGTCGCAGGGGCCGAGCCTCGTAGCTGCGTCCATCGCCCCGGCGTCGCGGCCTGCGTCCGCGGCATCCCCGGCCGACTGCGAGCGGGCGCACGCGACGATGGGGAGAAGGGCGAGCAAAAGCACCGATAGAACGAACCGCACGCCGTGAGGCTAGCGGAGCTTCCGCGCGGTGGCCCATCGGAAGTGGACGTTGCGAAGGGGCCCCTGACGCGACGAAGCGGCTGTCATGACCCTCGAGACTCTGGCCGGGACCCTGGTGCTGGGCGCGCTGCTCGACCGCTTGCGCGACGCCGGCGGCTACGCGCTCGTCGCGCACTGGCGACAGGGCGAGTTTCACCACGACGTGGTGCTGCGCCTGGAGGAGCCGCCGGAAGGGAGCGGGCCCGTGCTCGTGGTGGCGACGAACTGCAACGGAGGCATCAAAGAGGTGCTCGCCTTCGCCGACGTCCCGGAGCGGGGCGCGCTTTGGAAGCGTCGCTGCCCGGAGAGCCCCGAGTTCGACGGGGAGCTACCGCAAGTGCTCGGCCGGGCGCAGACCGTGCACTGGTTCGACCCCTGCGAGCTGCTCCGGCCCGATGCGCGGAGCGAGCTCCGGCCGGAGCATCGGCGGCGGCAGCGCGGGGGCGGCTGGGAGCCCATCGCGTAGGCGCTACTTGGGGTGGAAGCGGCGGAGCTTGCGGTAGAGCGTGGCCGGGCTGATGCCGAGGGCCTTGGCGGCGGCGGCGCGGTGGCCTTCGTGGGCGTCGAGCACGCGCTCGACGTGGGCGCGCTCGACCTCTTCGAGCGTCTGCAGCGTGCTCGGCGGCGCCTCCGGAGCCGGCTTCGGTGTCCGGACGCCGCGGAGCTCGCCCGGGAGGTCTGCTTCCTCGAGCGTGCCGGTCTGGGCCACGACGGCGGCGCGGAGAATGGCGTTCTGCAGCTCGCGCACGTTGCCGGGCCACGGGTAGGCGAGGAGCCGCGTCGCTGCGCCTGGGGCGATGTCGTGGAGGCGCTTGCGCGTGCGCTCGCGGGCGAGGCCGAGGAAGTGGCGGGCCAGCGGGAGAATGTCGTCTTTGCGCTCACGGAGCGGCGCGACGTGAATGCGCACCACGGCGAGGCGGTAGAAGAGGTCATCGCGAAAGCGGCCGCCGGCGATCGCCGCTTCGAGGTCGCGGTTGGTCGCGGCGACGATGCGCACGTCGATGGGGCGCGCGGTGTTCTCGCCGAGGCGGCGCACCTCGCCTTCTTGCAGGACGCGGAGCAGCTTCACCTGCACGCCGAGCGGGAGCTCGCCGATCTCGTCGAGGAAGAGCGTGCCGCCGCTCGCCGCCTCGAAGAGGCCCACGCGGTCCCGGTCGGCGCCGGTGAAGGCGCCACGCCTGTGGCCGAAGAGCTCGGACTCGAGGAGCGTGCCGGCGATGGCGCCGGCGTTGACGGGGACGAAGGGGCCCGCCGCCCGGGGCGACTCGTCGTGCACGACGTGCGCGAGGCGCTCCTTGCCGGCGCCGCTCTCCCCTTCGACGAGCACGGGCACGTCGACGGCGGCGGCCTGCCGGGCGAGGCCGAGGGCACGCTTCATGGCCTCGCTGAAGGCGATGCAGCCGCTCGGGTCCGTGTCCGGCACGTCGCGGGCGAGGGCCTTCCGCGAGCGGGCGAGCTTGGCCTCGGTGCTTCGGAGCGCGTCGGCCGCGAAGTCGAGCACGTGGTCGAGATGCCGGTGGTTCAGGGCGTCGGCCAAGTGCGCGGCCTCGGGGCCCCAGTCGTCCGCGCGGCGCGCGACCATGCGGCAGACGGCGGCGCCCAGGGCGACGCAGCGGCGCGCCAAGCAGAGCAC
>JBCCAW010000627.1:0-3408 GCA_039814655.1 Myxococcota bacterium
GATGCGGTCGAGGATCTGATGCGTGTTGTTGGGGTGCCGGCCGAGCGTATTGTGGTCGCCGAGCTCTCGCTCGTGGCGTCCTTCGGGGCCGATGATCGTGATCCGCGCCATGGGTCCTCGCCCACGGCGACCGTAGCCCTGGGTCCTCGGCAAGTAAACCAGGGAGATGCGCCTGGCCGGGCGCGACGTGAGATGCGACGCGCAGGGGAGGCGCGCACCTCTCTCGTTGCCCGCGCGACCTGCCTCTGCTAGCCCCACCGTTTCATGGCACGCGTTACCGTCGAAGACTGCCTCGAAAACGAGGAAAACCGTTTCGCTCTCGTGGTCCTCGCCGCGGAGCGCGCCCGGCAGCTCATGAAGGGTGCCCCGGCGCTCGTGAAGTCGAAGAACCGCGCGCACGTGACGGCGCTCCGGGAGATCGCCGACGAGAAGGTGCGCTTCAATCGGCCCGTGCGTGAGGCCGTCGAAGAGTTCGTCGTCGAGACGCGCAACGCCGAAATCTCCTGAGCGGCGACGCCGCCGCTACGCGCCACGGCGTCAACGTAGCGGCACGCGCATTTTTTCCGTGGCGCCGCGCCGGTAGAAGCGACGCAGCTCGCCGACGAAGGGCCCAAGCTCGCCTCGGCTGAGAAAGCGGGACTCGAGCCAGGCCACGTAGCGGGCGGCGCTGCGGTGCGCGAGGCGATAGCGCGCACCGGGCTCCGAGTCCGGGGCGTCGAGGTAGCGAGGCCCGTCGAAGAGGCGGCGCCGAAGCCGGCGGCTGCGGTCCAGCAGGGCGCCGCCGCCGCGGCCGGCGGCACCCCAGCCCGCGAGCAGCGCGGTGGCGAAGGTGTCGACCTCGGCCTGGAGCTCGAGCTCGAGCTGGCTGACCGTCTGCCCTTCGCCGGCGCGGAAGGCCAGGTACACGAAATGGCTCACGCCTTCCGTGGCCAGGCAGAAGGCGCGGAAGTCCCTTGGAGAGCCCGGGGACGCGAGCGCCCGGAGCGCCGCCGCTTCGACGTAGAGGCCGACCTCCACCCGGCCCTCGATCTCGTGCACGAGGAGCACCTCGCCCCGCCGCGACTCGCCGGGAGCGAGGGCCTCGGCGCGGTCGACGCCGCAGAGAAAGGCCGCGACGTCAGGGCCCGGGGGCAGATCGTAGAGCTGCGCCAGGCGGCGCTGACGCGGGCGCAGCGCTGCGCCCGCAAGCTCCCCCCCGCCGCCCGGGCTCGCCGCCGGGGCAGCGGTCAATGGAGCGTGCCCGGCGCCGGTTTTTGAGGGTAGACGCCGACCTCGCGAAGCCGCTCGGCGAGCACCGACGAGCCGGTGCGACGGTAGCGGTCGTAGAGGCGCACGATGTCCTGGGGCGTTCGAAGCGCGGTCTCCTCGCGCACCGTATCCAGGAGCCGGGCCCAGCGTGCGAAGCCCTCGCCCAGCCGGCGAAGTGTCACCCGCCCCGCTCCGCCGTAGCCGCTGGCCTGCCGGTAGGCCCGACCGCCCACGGAGGCGTAGTAGCGCGGCGAGATGCCCTTGCGGGCGAGGTGGGGCCCCTGAAAGCCGACGACGTAAAGCGCACGGTCGCCGGTCGCTTCGAAGGCCGCTCGCCGCGCGTGCGGCCCGGCGGCTCCCGCGGCCGCGTGAAGCTGATGCACCAGCGTGGGGTGCGTGGAGTCCTCCGGCGCCCCGCGCGCGAGGAGTGACACGAGGTGTGCCTCGACGTCCGGTGGGAGCGTGGTCGTGTGTCGGGCGGTCGCGGCGACGAGGCGCTCGCGAAAGTAGAAGCGGGGGTCGGAGTGCGGCTCGATGCTCAAGGGGGTCCTCAAGGCGTGCCATCGACGCCTGAGACTCACGCTAGATGGGCCACCGAGCCCTCGCATGGGGGCATACACTTTGGTACAGTTTCGCGTCGCGAACATCAGCAGCCGCGGCCCCCGGCTGCCAAAGCCTGGGGGCGCCAAGCCCCATTCTAGCGTCAAGACGCTGATTTTGTTAGATTTTGAGCCATCTCACGGTGATGTCGAGAAGGGTCGTTGACGAGCGCGAGACGCCGCTTACGTTCCCGCCCGTCGCCAGCACTCTCCGGGGGCGAGTGCTAGCAAAGCGACGAGAGACCCCCTGAGACATTCGGAGGTACGCATGGCGATTCAACCGCTAGGCGATCGCGTCATTGTGAAGCGCGTCCAAGAAGAGGCGAAGACCAAGGGTGGGATCATCATCCCCGACACCGCCAAGGAGAAGCCCGTCGAGGGCAAGGTCATCGCGGTCGGTGCTGGAAAGATCAAGGACAACGGCGAGCGCTCCAAGATGGAGGTCAAGAAGGGCGACCGCGTCCTCTTTGGCAAGTACGCCGGCAACGAAATCAAGGTCGACGGCGATGACCTACTCATCCTCCGCGAGGATGACATCGTCGCTATCGTGAAGTGAGGAACTGAACCATGGCTGCCAAGGAAATCCTCTACGATACCGCCGCGCGTGCGCGGATCCTCGCGGGCGTCGACGCCCTCGCGAACGCCGTCAAGGTGACGCTCGGTCCGAAGGGCCGGAACGTCGTCATCGAGAAGAGCTTCGGCGCTCCCACGGTCACCAAGGACGGCGTCACCGTCGCCAAGGAGATCGAGCTCTCCAACAAGTTCGAGAACATGGGCGCCCAGATGGTTCGCGAGGTCGCTTCCAAGACCTCGGACATCGCCGGCGACGGCACCACCACGGCGACGGTTCTCGCCCAGTCCATCTTCCGCGAGGGCTCCAAGATGGTCGCCGCGGGTCATAACCCGATGGAGCTCAAGCGCGGCATCGAGCTCGCCGTCGAGCACGTGGTCGCGAAGCTCCAGCGCCTCTCGAAGGCCACGAAGGACCCGAAGGAGATCGCCCAGGTCGGCACCATCAGCGCCAACGGCGACGCCACCATCGGCGCCATCATCGCCGAGGCCATGGAGCGCGTCGGCAAGGAAGGCGTGATCACCGTGGAAGAGGCCAAGGGCCTCGACACGGAGCTCGAGGTCGTGGAGGGCATGCAGTTCGACCGCGGCTACCTCTCGCCCTACTTCGCCACGGACACCGAGGCGATGCGGGCCGAGCTCGAGGACGCCTTCCTGCTCATCTGCGAGAAGAAGATCTCGAACATGAAGGACCTGATCCCGGTCCTCGGGCGCATCGCGCAGCAGCAGAAGCCGCTCCTCATCATCGCCGAGGACATCGAGGGCGAGGCTCTCGCGACGCTCGTGGTGAACCGGCTCCGGGGCACGCTGAAGGTCGCCGCCGTCAAGGCGCCGGGCTTCGGTGATCGGCGCAAGGAGATGCTCAAGGACATCGCCATCCTCACGGGGGGCAACGTCGTGAGCGAGGACCTCGGCATCAAGCTCGAGAACATCAGCCTCGCGGACCTCGGTCAGGCGAAGCGCGTCCTCATCGACAAGGACAACACGACCA
>JBCCAW010000454.1:0-5008 GCA_039814655.1 Myxococcota bacterium
CCCGCGCGCGCCCCGCGCGGGGCACCCCCCCTCGGGCCGCCGCCCGCCCCGCGGGCCGTCCTGGCGGGGCGGGGGCCCCCCCCGGCCCCACGACGACGAGCTGCGCCCCGGGCCGCACGTCCACGCGGAGCGTGGCGCGGCCTTCGCCGGGTCCTTCGTGGCGCGTCAGCGTGACCCGGGCGTCCTCGAAGCCCATTCGCCGGTACACGTCCGCGAGCCGGGCCTCGAGGGCCGGGAGGCTCCCGGGCACGAGGCGCTCGCTCCCGAGGCGGAGCGCCTCCCGCACTTCGCTGCGGGTGAGCGGCCGCTGACCGCGAATCTGCACGCCGTAGCGTGGACCCACGCGAGAACGGACGACGACGTCGACGCCGTCTTGCTGACGAGCATAGCGGAGCGGCCCGAGCGCGGCCTCGAACCAGCCGCCGTCGCGCAGCGTCTGCTCCGCATCGCGGAGGCTCGCGAGCAGGGCCGGACGATCGAGGAGCGTGCGCGGCCGCGCGCGAAGGACCGCGCGGGCGCCGCTCTCCGGCGGGAGCGGGTCCCCGACGACGCGAACGCGGCCGACGCGCGTCGGCTCGTTCTCCGTGATGACGATGCGGAGCACCTTGAGCGACGGGTCGTCGGTGTCGCGGAGGAGGAGCTGCACGCGCGCGTCCTCGTAGCCGCGCTCCGCGTACATCGCCTCGAGCACCGCCGCCCGCCCCGGCAGCGCGTCGCGATCGACCTCGCTGCCGGCCACCAGACCGAACTCCCGGCGCAGGTCGGCTTCGTCGAGGGCGCGCGCCCCCACCACGTCGACGCGAAGCAGCACGGTCCGTGCGACGACGCGCGCCAGCACGCGCACGCCCGAGCCCTCGGGGACCAGAGAGAGCTGCACGTCCGCGTAGCGGCCCGTGGCGAGCAGCGCCTGCACGGCCTCCCGGAGGAGCGCGCGACTGAGCCGGTCGCCCACGCGAATGGGAAGGTCCTCGGGGACGAGGGTCCTCGCGTCCCGGCCGCGAAGCTCCACGGCGCGCACCTCCCGGCCGCGAAGCGCGGCGGGCACGTCCGCGCGGCCCGGAGCCACGAGGCTCGCGAGCAGAGCCCCCACCGCGAAGCATCGCCGGAGCGCGCGGGAGGCGCGCCCGCGCGCAGCGGGCGGGAGTCGCATCACCGCATCATGGAGGAAAACCGCCGGCCGAGCAGGTTGTTGCGCGTCGCCCGGGACCCGGGCTTCACGGCCAGCCGCGCGGCGTGGAGCGAACGTCCACCGGCGCGCCGGTCTCGGGATGCGCGAAGACGAGCCGGGAGGCGTGCAGGCAATGGCCGGCGAGCTCCGGGAGCGCCGGCCCGCCGTAGAGCGTGTCGCCGAGGAGCGGGTGCCCGAGCGTGGCGAGATGCACGCGCACCTGATGACGGCGCGCGGCGGCCGCGCGAAGCTCGACGCGGCTGACGTCGCCAGGCGCCGGGAGGCCCGGGAGCGCGCGCACTTCGCTTTGGAGCACCTCCGTGCTCGCGGCGCGCGCGCCCTCGCGTTCGCCGGCGACCATGCGGCGCCGGTCCCCGGGGTCGTGCGCCACGGGGAGGTCGACGCGCTGGGGCGCGCGCACGGAGCCGAGGGCGAGCGCCAGGTAGCGTTTGTCGATGGAGCCGCCGAGAAGCGCGTCCCGAAGCGTGACGAAGGCGCCCTCGTCGCGGGCGGCGAGCACGAGGCCGCTGGTGCCCGTGTCGAGGCGATGGAGCAGGCCCGGCTCCCGGGGCCGGTGCCCGACGCTGGCCATCTCCGGGTAGCGAGCGACGAGCGCCCCGGCGAGCGTGCCGCGCTCCTCCGGCCGAAGCGGATGCGTGGGGACGCCGGCGTCCTTGTGGACGACGATGAAGCGCGGGTCTTCGTGCACGACCTCCAGGGGAAGATCCGGGTCTGGCGCGGCGCGGAAGCGGGCCGGCGGCGGCAGCTCGGCGAGGGTGACGACGTCGCCGGCCTCGAGGCGCACGCCCTTGGCGACGCGGCGACCGTTCACGCGGAGCGCCCCCTCGGCGGCGAGGGCCTTGGCCTTGGCGCGGCTCATGCTGGGGACGCGGGCGACGAGCACGACGTCGACGCGCTGGCCGGCCTCGACCTTGCTCACCTCGAGTCGGAGGGCGAGGGGCGGGGCGTCGGGGGGAGCGTCGTTCACGCCGCTCCCCTTGAGCCGCCAAGGGCGCCGGCGCAACGGCAGCGCCTTGCTCGGGCTCCGGCGCAGCGCTAGCTCGGCGGCGTGGCCGTGGGTTGGCGAGGGTTCTACGCGATCGTGGGGTGCGGCTCGGCTGACGCCGACCTGGTGTTGAATGGCCGCTCGGCTGACGCCGACCCGGGATCGGTTCGCGGTTCGGCTGACGCCGACCCGGTGTTGCATGGCGGCTCGGCTGACGCCGACCCGGTGTCGACCGCGGAGCGCATCCTCGCGGCGCGCCCGGCGGTGCTGCAGCTCCGCTTCAAGGGCGACGACGACCGGCTGCACCTGGCGACGGCGCGGGCGCTCCGGGCGCGCTGCGCGGGCGCCGGCGTGCCCTTCGTGGTCAACGACCGCGCGGACATCGCCGCGCTGGCGGACGCCGACGGGCTGCACCTCGGACAGGACGACCTGCCGCTCGCGGAGGCCCGAAGGCTCTTCTCCGGGCCCATCGGCGTCTCCACGCACGACCTCGCGCAGGCCGTGCGGGCGGAGTCCGAGGGCGCCGACCTCATCGGCTTCGGGCCCGTGTTCCCGACCGCGTCCAAGGCGCGACCGGACCCGGTCGTAGGCCTCGCGGGGCTGCGCGCCGTGTGCGCGCGGGTCCGCGTGCCCGTCGTCGCCATCGGCGGGCTGAACGCCGAGCGGGCCGCGGAGGCCCGGGCCGCCGGCGCCGCGCTCGTCGCAGCCATCGGCGCCGTCGCCGGCGCCCGCGATCCCGAGGCCGCGACGCGCGGCTTCAAGGAGGCCCTGACGTGATCTTGGAGCTGACCGTCGGGGCCGGCCTCGTCGCCGCCGCCACCTATGCGTTTCGCGCGCTCAAGCACTCCGGCGAGCTGGAGGATGGCGAGGGCGAAGGGCCCCTCGACGCCAAGGACGGCCCGGCCGCGAAGCGCAAGAAGGGCGAGAAGGGCGCCGCCGGGAAGCGCGAGGCCACGACGCCGACGCGAAGCGGTCCCCGCGGCCTCCGCGTCGGCGACGTGCTGCTCTACGGCGACGACGAGCTCTGGCTCGCTGGCTGCTTCGAGGTCTGGGAGGACGGCTTCGTGTGCCGCGCCTTCGCGACGCCGGGCTCGGCGCGCGCCAGCTGGGTGCTGCAGCTCGATGCGCAGGCGGACGAACTCGCCCTCGGCCAGCTCAGCGACGCGGTGCCCGAAGGCGCCGTCCCGGCGGAGCTTCCCGTCGATGGGCTGCGGCTGCGACTGCGACGCCGGGGCGAAGGCACGGTGCGCAAGGAAGGCGACGGGCTGCCCTTCGCCAGCGAAAAAGCGAGCTACGTGCTGCTCCGTGGCCCCGGGGGCAAGCACCTCCTGGTGCTCGACTTCGACAGCGGCGACCGGCTCAGCGTGCTCGCCGACGCCGTGGGCCGCGAGCTCCTCGACCTGCTCCCGGGCGGCGACGCGAGCAGCGACTAGCGGGCAGCGACTAGCGGGCCGCTTCGTAGAAGCTGATGGTGCTCTCGAGGCTGGCCCCGAGCGCCTCGTTGACCAGCTTGGAGACCTTGTCCTCGCCCTGCTTCAGGCTGTCGTAGTAGCGCTGGCGCTGCGTGGCGTGAATCACCACCGGCGGGTAGCCGTGGCGCAGGAGGATGAGGTTCATGATGAGCCGTCCCACCTTTCCGCTCTGCCGCGGGAAGGGGTAGATGGACAGCATCTGGTGATGCGCCCGGGCGGCGAGGCGCACCGCGTGCGTGGACCGCTTCGTCTCCGGCGCGTTCATCCACTGCACGAGCTGACGCATGCGGTAGGAGATCTTCTCCGGCGGCGCGATCTCGTGGAAGTAGAGCCGATGGAGCGGCATGTCCTTCCGGTAGGTCGGCTGCGCCTTGCCCTCGAGCTCCTCCGGCGCGAGCTGCGCGTAGAGCTTCTTGATGACGTCGAGGGAGACCGAGAAGCGCTTCTTCCGCGACATCTCCCGGACCATGTCGATGGCAACCTTGTGGTTCCGGATCTCGTCGTAGACCGGGATGAGCGACGCCTCCGTGGGCGGCTCCTCGGCCGTGAGGGCGCCCTGGAGCTCGTCCATGCTGTAGACGACACCCTCGAGGGCGCTGTCGTGGTAAATCCACGACATGTCGAAGCGGGCCTCGAGCTGATGGCCCACCGACTCCGGGGCGGCCTTCACCAGCTCCTGCAGACGTGCCACGCGGGACTCGAGGCTTCCTCCCTGAAGCGCCTGGACCAACTGACCTTCTCCTCGTCCCCGAACGCGGCTAGCGCTCGTCCCTCACGCGATGATGGGCACCACGCAGCATTTCCCGGGTGATTTCCGGGCCGCGGGGCGCGAACGGTACCAACCCGGCTCCGTGTGATCAACACGAGCCTTCGCGTGCAAACAGCGCTGTCAGGGCCCGGCGTTCACACCCAGCTCCGCCAGCGCGCGCCGAAGCGTCTCCGCCTCCATGACGCCCACGTGGCGCAGCGCGACCTCACCCGCGGCATCGAGCACGACCAGCGTCGGCAACGAGGTCACCTCGAAGGCGGCCTGAAAGAGCCCCTCGCGGTCGTCGAGGCTGGGGAAACGGGCCCCGAGCGCCGCGTGGGCCGCGCCGAGGTCCCGCGGCGCGAGGCGCTCCACGTTCACCCCATACACGCGGACGCCCGCCGCGGCCCCGAGGTCGTTCAGCACCGGCACGCCGCGGTAGCAGGGGCGGCACCAGCTCGCCCAGAAATCGAGAACCACGACCTCGCCCCGGAGGTCCCCGAGGCGCACTCGGTCCCCGACGCCCAGGCCCGCGCCCACGGGCAAGGCGAGCTCCGGCGCCGGCCGGGGCCGAGCGTCCCGGGCGAGGGCCCAGCCGGCGAAAGCCACGACGG
>JBCCAW010000725.1:0-2538 GCA_039814655.1 Myxococcota bacterium
CTCGACCTCGAGGGCGCCCTCGCCCAGCGCGTCGTGGGCCACGAGGCCGTCGTGGCGCGCGTGGCCGAAGCGCTCCGCAAGGGCGCCGCGGGCCTCCGCGGCCGTCGCCGGCCCCTCGGCACCTTTCTCTTTCTCGGTCCCACGGGCGTCGGCAAGACCGAGCTCGCCAAGGCCATGCACGCCGTCTTCTTCGGTGGCGGCACACTCACGCGCCTCGACATGAGTGAGATGAGCGAGGCCCATGGCGTCGCCCGGCTGCTCGGGGCGCCGCCTGGCTACGTCGGCCACGGCACCGGAGGCCAGCTCACCGAGAGCGTGCGGCGCCGCCCCTACCAGCTCGTGCTCCTCGACGAGATCGAGAAGGCCCATCCGGACGTGCTCCTCGCGCTCCTGCCCTTGCTCGACGAAGGTCGGCTCACGGACGGGACCGGCCGGACCGTGGACTTCACGAACACGGTCATCGTGATGACCTCGAACCTGGGCGCCGCGGCGGCCACGCGCCGGCCCGTAGGCTTCGCGCAGGTCGAGCGCGACCCAGCCGACCATGCGGCCGGCGCCGTGCTCGCTGCGGCCCGCGCAGCGCTCCCCCCGGAGCTCTTCAACCGCATCGACGCGCCCCTCGCCTTCGCTCCGCTCGGTCGCGCCGAGGTGCGACGCATCGCCGCCCGGCGCCTCGACGACCTCGCGAGGCGCCTCGCCGACGCGCACGGCGTGGACCTCGTCGTGGGCGAGGCGGATCTCGAACGGCTCCTCGACCTCGGCGGCTTCGACGCGGAGCTCGGGGCACGGCCCCTCGAGCGAGTCATCGCGCGCTACGTCGAGAGCCCCCTCGCCACGCGCGTGCTCGAGGGCCTCGCCCCGGGCTCGCTCGAGCTCTCAACGCTCTTGCCCTGACCCGGGCGTCTCAACGCCCGCGGAGCGCCTGGGCCACGGCCGCGGCCCGGGAGCGGCTCAGGCCCTGGGCCCGGGCCACCTTCAGAATGGCCTCGCCCACGGCATCGTAGGTCGCCCGGGCTCCGCGCCCGAGGGCCCTGCGGTGCGCCTGGACGGTGTCCGCGTCGCCCCGGGCCACCGGGCCCGTCAGGGCGCCCGGAAGTCCGAGGCTCTCCACGTTCGCCGCGACGCTGGCCAGGAGCGCGGCGAGCATTCGCTCCGCCTCCTCCGGGGCGACGCCCTTACCGGTCAACACGTCCCGCGCCTCGGCGGCCAGGGCCACGGAGCCGTTGGCCAGGAGCGCCGCCGCAGCATGGTAGGCGGGCCCGTGCAGCGTGCGCCCGCCCTCCGCTTCGACGGGGACCGCGCCGAGCCGCCGTATCAGTCGTCGCCCGGCGCGTCGCGCGTGCCGGTCGCCGGAGAGGGCGAAGGAGGTGCCTCGGAGCGCCGGCGGCCGGCGCGCGTCCGCGAAGGAAACCATCGGGTGGAGCGCCCCCCGGAACACGCCTTCGGGAAGCGGCCCGAGGGCCTCCGGGCCCCGGGCTCCGGCGCAATGAAAGAGCGTCGAGGGTGGCGAGAGGCGCCCAGCCAAGGATGCGGCCACGGCGGCGATGGCGGCGTCGGGAACGGCGAGCACGCAGGCGCCCGCGGGCAGCCGGCGCGGTCGCTTCCCGGCGCGTCCGGCGAGCGTCCGCACCGAGAGGCCCGCGCGCTTCCAGCCGCGCGCGAGGGTCCGGCCGACGCGGCCCCGGCCCACCACCACGACGGCGCTCACGGCGCCCCGGTATCCCGGTAGAGACCCCGCGCTTCGATGACCTCGGCGACGGAGGCGGGGAGCCAGCCCTCCGTCGCGTCGCCCCGCGCCAGCCGCCGGCGGAGCTCCGTGGAGCTCACGTCCGGGAGCACGACCGGGCAGGGCCCGGGGGGAAGTGCGTGACCGGCCCGGCCCACGACGAGGGGCGGCGCCGTCGCGGCCACGTCCTCCCAGCGCTCCCAGCGCGAGGTCTCGGCGAGCACGTCGGCGCCGACCACGAGGCGGAAGCGGGCGCCGGGGCGGCTCCTGGCGAGCGCTCCGAGCGTGCGCCAGGTCCGGCTCGGGGCCGCGAGCGTGGACTCGATGGGCGAAACCTCCACGAAGGGGAGATCGGCGAAGGCGGCTTCGCAGAGCGCGAGCCGGTCGGCGAAGGGCGCCGAGCGTTTGCCGAAGGCATGGGCGAAGGCCGGCACGACGAGCACGCCATCCACGCCGGCGACGCTCTTCGCCCAGGCGGCGACGAGCACGTGAGCGACGTGCGGCGGGTCGAAGCTCCCCCCGTAGAGCGCCAGGCAGGGCCCCGGGCTCGCTTCTTCCGTCGCATCGCTCACCCGCTGACCGTGAGCTTCGTGGCGCGCCCCTGAAGCTGCTCGCGCGTGAGCGCCTCGCCCGCCGGCGTGTAGGTGGCGATGACGACGTGACCATCCCCGTCGAGCTCCAGGAGCCCCACGGTGCCCCGCGCGAGGGGCCCCGGCGTGAAGAACGCTCGGGGTCCGAAGCGCTTGAGCAGCGGTCCCTCGGCGTGCCCGTAGACGATGATGTTCGCGTTCGCGATGTCGTCCTCGTCGAGC
>JBCCAW010000354.1:0-6228 GCA_039814655.1 Myxococcota bacterium
CCTCCTCCTCAAGATCGACCACGCTGCGAGGCTTAGGCCCCAAGCCCTGTTTCGAGCGTATGATGTTATCGAGGTGATCGGGTACCTGATGAAATTTCTGAGTGCCGACGACCAGGTCCAAATCCGGTAAACGTTCCAGTAGTTCGGAGCCTCGGTTTTGCGCCATACACCCAATGATTCCGAGGATGTAATCCGGGTTTTTGCGCTTATTCCTGGTGAGGTATCCCGCCTTGCCGATCGCTTTCTGTCTCGACGGGACGCCCGGGGCCGGCTCGTCCGGAACGACGCGTTCCGCCCGCGCCGCGGCCTCCGCGCGGCGTGCTTCATGGGCCGCTACCCGCGCTTCGACGCGAGCCTCCCGGGCTTGCCGCACGGCCGCCTCCTTCCGGCGCACGGCCCGCACGCGGCCGCCGAGCAGGCCGTAGGCCGCCAAGGCTGCGAGCGAGTAGAGGGCGAGGGGGACGAGCGCCTCCATCAGGCGATTGCCGGCCCACTTCTCGTCGAGGAGCTTGATGCCAACGATGACGTGACCGATGGGGGTGAGCAGCATGGTCAGCGGCACGTCCGCGTGGCGGCCGCCGAGGGCACGCGGGTCCGTCACCACCTGCAGGAGGAGCGGAACCAGGATGAGACCCGTGGCCGTGGCGAGCGTGAGCACGCGCGCCGCGACGCCGCTGCCGAGGAGCACACGGAGCATGGCGCCGACGCAGGCGAGCGTCGCGCAGACGGCGATGTGGCCGAGGGCCAAAACACCGAAGGCGAGGGCGTCCGTCGGCTCGTAGGCGTCCGGAGCCATGGCCAGGCCGGTCCCGAGGAGCGCCGCGAGCACCGCCAGCGGCGTGAGCGCGATGACGAGGAGTGAGAAGCGCGCCGTGGGCGCTGCGCCGGGGCCGAAGAGCCGGAGGCGAAGGGGCAGCCGGGCTCCGCCGCGCCGCCGTCGCTCCAGCTCCCGGGGAGGCAGCGGCGCCTCGTCGGTGAAGAGCAGGGCGAAGAAGAGCGCGACGCCCCCGCTCAGCACGAGCCCCACTCCCGTGAGGTCGCGGACGTGCCGCGGCTCCATGAGCCGCATGATGCCTGCGCAGACCGGCAGCGCGCCGAGGAGCAGGACGAGGGCCCAGAGCTTGAAGGGCGTGCTTCGATCCTCCGCGGCGGGCCGGAGCGCCGCCACGGCCGACGCCGCAAAGAACCACACGGCCATGAACACCGCGAAGAGCGGAAGCAGCACGAGCAGCCCGAAGGTGTCGGGTTCGAAGAAGCGCGTCGCGAGGGCCTCCGTGAACCAGAAGGGCCCGTCGACGGTGAGCCCCCAGCCGCGCTTCGCCTCCTCGCCCGCGGCCGCGAGGAGGCCCGTGCCGAGCATCGCCGTGGGGACGAAGAGCACGGAGGTGAGCAGCACGGCGATGCGCGTCGAGGCCAGCCGCGCGGAGCAGGCCACGCCGAGGGCCACCGCCGGCGCGAGGAAGAGCAGCAGCCCGTAGAAGCCGAAGAAGACGTTGCCCGGCGCGACGCCGCCGAAGAGGAAGGCGATGCCCACCACCGGCGAGAAGGCCACGAGCACGAGCACGAAGGCCGCGTAGCTGGCCGCGAGCTTGCCCCGCACGATGCGCGCCGGGTCCATGCCCGTGAGCAGGAGGGACTCGTAGGTGCCCAGCTCGCGCTCGCTGGTGATGGACGAGGCCGCCTGCGCGGGACCGGCGAGGGCGAGCACGAGCAGGGCGAGGCCGAAGAAGAGGTGGAAGACCATGCGCCCCACGGACGCCGGCGCCGCATCGCCGGAGGCCATGAGCGCCCCCGAGGACAGCACGAGGAGCCCGAGGAGCCCCGTCGAGAGGTAGAGAAAGCGAATGAAGAGCCGCGACCGGAACATGGTCCGGAGCTCCTTCACCAGGATCGGGTTGGCGTCGCGAAGACGCGCCAAGCGGTCTTCGCTCATTGCAGCTCCCCTCGCGTGACCTCCAGGAAGATGTGCTCGAGGTCGTCGCGCTCGGGTTCCACGCGCACGACGCCGAGGCCGGCCTGGACCGCGGCGGCGACGATGGCCGCGACGGTCTCGTCCCCGCCCTGGTAGGCGACGCGAAGGTCCCCGTCCGGACCGCGCTCGACGTCCCGGACGGCGGGAATCGCGCGGAGCGCGGCGCCCCCGTCCGCCGGGACGGAGAGCAAGCGAAGGCGCACGCGACGCTCGGGCCGGAGCTGCTGACCGATGGCCCCCACGGGCCCGGCGGCCAGCACCTGGCCGCGCTCGAGGATGGCGACGCTGCTCACCATGTCGCTCAGCTCCGTGAGAATATGGCTCGAGAGCACGATGGTCTTCCCGAGGCCCTGGAGCTGCTCGATGAGGTCGCGCATCTCGATGCGGGCCCGCGGGTCGAGGCCGTTCGCGGGCTCATCGAGGATGAGGACCTCCGGGTCGTGGAGGAGCGTCCGAGCGATGGCCAAACGCTGCTTCATTCCCTTGGACATGGCCTGCACCAACCGGTCCTCGAGGGGGCCGAGGTCCGTCAGCTCCATGACCGCTGCGACCGTACGCGCCCGGGCCGCGCGCTCCATGCCGTAGGCCGCCGCGAAGAAGTCCAGGTACTCGCGGACGGTCACTCGTTCGTAGACGCCGAAGCCGTCGGGCATGAAGCCGAGCATGCGACGCACCTCGCCCGGGTGGTCCACGACGTCGTGCCCGCCGACGAGGATGCGCCCCTCGAGGGGCTCGAGGAGCGTCGCCATCATGCGCAGCGTCGTCGTCTTTCCGGCCCCGTTTGGGCCGATGAAACCAAAGACCTCGCCCTTCGGCACCTCGAACCAGACGTCGCGCAGCACCTCGAGGGCGCCGAAGCGGTGGCTCACGCCTTCGACGCGGATCACGGCGCCCCCTCGCTCGTGCCGCCGGCGTCCTCGGCGCCGGAGCCGTCGCTGCGATCCGGACCCAGGAGGGCTGCGCCGAGGCCCGTCTCGCTCACGTTCCAGCCCGGCTCCTCGACGGGGATGCCGCGCGGGGGTCCGGCCACGCGGAGAAAGCGCAGGTCCTTCTCCGCGGCGAAGCGACCGCCATAGGGCTCGTCGCGCGGGCGAAGCCGGGCGTAGAGCGTCGGTACATCCAGAGCCAGGTTCGCGTACTGGTTCGCGAAGAGACCCAGGAACGCGCGCTTCGCTTCCGTATCCGGCAGGCGCATGAGCTGACCGAGCTGACGCGCCGTCGCCTGATCCGTTTGCCAGGCGCCAGACCACATCACGCCCGGCGGAGGCCCGGCGGCGGGAGGCCCGAGCGGGCGCTCCGTGCCCGCGGGCACGTCGCCCACGGGGTAGAGCCCGCCCCCCGGCGCGACGACCACGACGCCGAGGAGGTCCTCGTCCCCGTCGTTGGCCACGGCGACCAGCGCGTCGTCGCCGCCGCGCCGCACGAAGCGAAGCACGCCGTCGCGGCTCACGCGTCGTTCCTCGAGGAAGAGGGTCTCCCACAGGCCGCCGCGAAGGTCGTGAAGCACCCGCTGATCGCCATCGTGAATGCGGACGGGCTCACGCGCCTCGGACGCTTCGAGGAGGCGAACGCCCGTGCCCGCTGGCACCGGGAGGTCGAAGGACATGGGCCGGGTCAGATAGAGGCCGAGGAAGCGCCGCTCGACGCCGGCGCCCTGCCCGGCCGTGACCTCCCGGAGCGACACGGAACGGTAGCGGAGCGAGGTCCCCTTGCCCACGTAGCCGACGAACAGAAGCACCAGGAAGCAGCCGAGGGCCGCCACCGGCGTCGTCATGAGGGCCAGCGTGGGCCGGCCCTTGCGGGCCACGTAGCGAAAGTTCAGCGGACCGACGAGGACCACGTACATCAGCAGCACGAGGGCGACCAGCGCGAGGGCCGGCCGAAAGGACTCGTTGGGATCGAGGCTCGCGCGCAGATCCCGGTTGGCGTTCCGGTCACCGCCGAGGCGCGGGTCGCTCGCGAAGGACGGCGGCACCGCGCCAACGCCGCGACCCGAGAGCGTGTCGCGCACGAGCGCGACCGTGGCCGGGTCGAAGGCATGGGGCTCGACGGTCCCGTCATAGGTCGCCAGCACGGCCCGGCCGAAGCCAAGGCCCGCCACGGCGCCGAAAGCCGTCCGGTAGACGGGCACGGGGCCAGGCTGCCCGCGATAGGAACGCCCCCTGGCGCGCGCGGGCACGCGGCCATGGGCCGAGGCCGGGTAGTCGTCGACGCGGCGTAGGCGACCGAAGATGGAGCGCAAAAAGGGGCCCTCGAGGTCCCCGGGGCTGCGCGGGAAGACGAGAAGCTGGCCGCCCGCGATCACCCAGTCGCGGAGCGCCTCGCGCTCCGTCTCGTCCAGTCGCTCGAGAAGAGGCGCCTGGGCGACGAGCAAACCGACGCCCTCCCAGGCCCGGGCCGAGCGCGGCGCCCGCGGGTCGCCGCTCGCCGCATCGAGGGGAAGCAGACCCACGCCCACGTCCCGGGTCTCCGTGGACCCGAAGGGCGTGGCAACCTCCACGCCGCCCATGTCGAGCAGCGGGCCCCGGAGGCGCGGCGATTCGGCGAGGAGCACCACGAGCTCCCGTTGGGTCCGATAGAGGCCGAGGCTCGCGCGTCCGAAGGTGCGGCCCTCGCTCACGACCCGGGCCTCGATGGAGCCGCCGCGACCCACGTCCACGGCGACCTGTACCCGGCGCTCGGCGCGCACGGGGACGTCGATGGGGAGCCGGTAGCGGGGCCCGGGCGCGCCCCAGCGTTCCACCTCGATCTCGAGCGTGCCGTCCACGGGCACGGCGCCCACGTTCCGCACGGTGGCCACGAGGGGCACGTAGGCGTTCTCCGTGAGCAGCTCGTCGCCGAAGAGGCCGTTGAGCTCGATGGCGACGGCCTCCGTGGGCGCCTGCGCGGCGCCCGTGGAGGCGACGGAAAGCCGCACGGCGAGGCACGCGGCGAGGCAGGCGGAGCGCGCGCTCATCCGACGCTCACGAGGGAAGCCGGCGCCTCCGGCACCTGCTCGGCCAAGGCATCGAGGATCGCGTCCGGGCCCACGCCCTCGGCCTCGGCCTCGAAGGACGGGAGGATGCGGTGCCGGAGCGCCGGGTGCCGCGTCCGGGCGAGGTCCTCGAAACCCACGTGGCCGCGGCCCGTCATGAGCGCCGAGGCCTTCGCCGCCAGGAGCCAGGACTGGGCGCCACGGACGCCTGCCCCGAAGCGAAGGTGCTGACGCGCCGCGGGCGCCGCGTCGGGGGTACTCGGGTCCGAGGCGCGAACGAAACGCGCCACGTAGCGCGCGACGGGGCCGGCTACCTGCACGTCGCGGACGAGGCGGCGCAGCGCGAGGATGCGCGGACCATCGAGCACGGCGGTGACCTCCGGAACGGAGTTGCCCGTGGTGCGCTCGAGGATGGTGACGAGCGTGTCCTCGTCGGGTGCGGGTACCAGGACCTTGAAGAGGAAGCGATCGAGCTGCGCCTCCGGCAGCGGGTAGGTCCCCTCCATCTCGATGGGGTTCTCCGTCGCGAGCACCATGAAGGGTGGCGCAAGCACGTGCCGCTCCCCGGCGATGGTGATGGCCCCTTCGGCCATGGCCTCGAGGAGCGCGGACTGGGTCTTGGGCGTGGCGCGGTTGATCTCGTCCGCGAGGACGAGCTGCCCGAAGAGCGGGCCGCGCTCGAGCGTGAAGCGCTTTCCGCCGGCGGGATCGTCCACGACGAGTCGCGTGCCCGTCACGTCGCTGGGCATGAGGTCCGGCGTGAACTGAATGCGCGAAAAATCGAGGGCGAGGGCCTCCGAGAGCGTGCGCACGAGGAGCGTCTTTCCGAGGCCCGGCGCCCCCTCGAGGAGCACGTGTCCACCGGCGAAGAGGCAGATGAGCACTTCGTCGACGACGCGCTCCTGGCCCACGATCACCTGGCCGACGGCGCCGCGAAGCGCATCTGCGGCGCGCTGCAGTTCCTCGTTCATCGCTCGGCTCCTCCCGCGGCGCCCGCGCCGTCGAAATAGGTTCGCACGTGGTCCCGGTAGTCCTCGGGGATGGGTGCGCGCTCGATGGCGCCGGACTCCCCCGCCGCAGAGGCCCCGGTCGCGCCGCCGGCGCCGGCTCCTCGGGCGGGCACCGGGGCGCCCTCGGGATCCACCCACTCGAGCCAGGAGGCGCTCGGCGCCCCTTCCCGTGGCGTGGGACGCACGCGCGCCAGCGGGCCGTCTTCGCCGGGACGGGGCGCGGTGCGTCCGCCCTCGTCGCCGCGCCCTCCACCCGCGCCCTGGCCGCCACC
>JBCCAW010000163.1:0-10784 GCA_039814655.1 Myxococcota bacterium
CGGCCAAGCCGGGATGGCACGGGCTGCGGTAGCCTTCATCCCCGTCTGGCTCGTTCTTGCGATCGTAAACCTGACTGTCGGCGTCGTCTCGGCTGGCTACACGGTTCTGCAGGAGTTGCCGATCCTCGTGCCCGTCTTCGGTGTACCGGCCGTCGCAGCGTGGCTTGTCGCACGGCGGGCGAACACATCCGTTGTTTAGGCGGGTCTGCCCTGCCGTTGGTTGGTAGAGGCGCAGCCGACCCATCGACTTGAGCATCCTCGCAGAACAGTGTCCTCGCACGACGCGGATTGCGCGTAAGATTTGTTATGGAACCAGACTGCGCCACGGAGGCATATTCCGAGCAGTTGGTGCCGGTACATGTGCCCCTGTCCTCCCTCTTGGACTCCTTGGGCCGGTCCCCGCGCGTGCGGGGGAGCCGCTTTCGACTTCGCGCTTGAGGCCGATACCGGGGGTCGATCCCCGCGCATGCGGGGGAGCCTCGGTCGTGGTCTCCTCGAGATCGAGCGTGACGGGTCGATCCCCGCGCGTGCGGGGAAGCCTGCGAAGGACGAAGGTCTGAAAATCAATCCGCGGGTCGATCCCCGCGCGTGCGGGGAAGCCGCTGGCTGCTAATGCCTTGAATTGCTTCCCATGTCAAAGAGCGGCGCTCCTGAGAGCGCGGAGTGCAGGTCGCGGGAGGACTTTCGATCGAAGCCCTGGCGTGGTCAATGGTTGCGTCGCTGGGACCCGGGCGGGTGACGATGATGCAGACAGAGGCTTGGGCCAAGCTGGACGGCGATATCGCCTTGCCGCTGGCCGACCACGGCGCGGACGTCGGCGCGGTGATGGCGGCGCTGCTCGACCTGGCGGCCTTCGCGGGGGCGATGGAGCGCGCGGCCGGGCGTCCGCTCGGGCCGCACGAGCGCGAACGGCTCGTCGCGCTCGCCTTCCTCCACGACATGGGCAAGGCCAACCGCGCCTTCTGGCGGCGACAGCGTGCGGATTCGCCGTGGGCCGGTCACACGGGCGAGGTGCTGGCCGTGCAGGAGGATTTCGCGAGCCAGGTGTTCGAGGGGCGAATGGCGGCGGCCCTCGCTCCCGTCATAGGGTGGGGCGACGATCTGTTCCTCGCGACGCTCGCCCATCACGGCGCGCCCGTCTTGAGCGATGCGGCGCGCGACGCGCTCGCGCGCGGCGACTGGCGGCGCGGCGAGGACTACGACCCGGTGGGCGAGCTGGCCGCCCTGATCGAAGTGGCCCGGGCCCGCTTTCCCCTCGCCTTCGCCGATGCACCATCCGAGGCTCTGCCGCCCCGGGCCGTGTCGCTGTTCGCCGGGCTGCTCACCCTGGCCGACTGGCTCGGCTCGGACACCGACCATTTCCCCATCGACGGCGTGACGGGCGAGGCTCGTGCGGAGCGCTCCGGACGGAGGGCGCGCGAGGTCGTGCGCGAGCTCGGCCTGGCGCGTGGGGTCGCGATCCGCGCCGCCGCCGAAGAGGCCGCCTTCGCCGCGATCCTGGGACCGGGCGTCGCAGGAGCCAAGTCGCGGGAGGCGCAGACCCGCTCGGGCGATCCCGACCTCGGTCCCCTGACCGTCCTCGAAGCGGAGACCGGGTCGGGCAAGACGGAGGCGGCGCTGTGGCGCTTCGTGCGCCTGTTCGCGGCCGGCGAGGTCGACGCGCTTTATTTCGCCCTGCCCACGCGCACCAGCGCGGTGCAGATGCACCGGCGCGTCTGGCGGGCCATGCGCGGGGTCTTCGGCGACGACGCGCCCGAACCCGTGCTCGCCGTGCCCGGCTACATCCGGGCGGGCGACGAGGAGGGGCGCCGGATTGGCCTTTTCGAAACGGAGTGGCACGCGACGCGCGAGAGCCGGGGCGAGGACGCGCGCTGGGCGGCCGAGTCGCCCAAGCGCTTTCTCGCCGCGCGCGTGGCGGTCGGCACGGTCGATCAGGCTCTGATGGGCGCGCTGAAACTGCGGCATGCGCATCTGCGCGCGGCCGCGCTGTCGCGGGCTCTCCTGGTCGTGGACGAGGTGCACGCCTCGGACCGCTACATGACGGAGGTCCTAGGGGCGCTGCTGCGCAACCACCTCGCGGTCGGCGGGCACGCCATGCTCCTGTCGGCCACGCTCGGCGCACGCGCGCGGGCGAAGCTGATGGCGTGCGGCGATGGCGGGGTGGGGGAGGTACCGTCCCTCGACGCCGCGATCGCCGTACCCTATCCGGCGCTGCACGGCACGACCGGCGTGTGTGACTTGAATGCCGACGGCCGCAAGACTGACAGCCATATCAAGGATGTGCGGATAGAGACCCTGCCCGCCATGGCCGACCTCGAGGCGGCTGCACGGGCGGCCCTCGATGCCGCCCGGCGCGGCGCGCGCGTCTTGGTGATCCGCAACACGGTGAACGACGCCGTCGCGACGCAGCTCGCCTTGGAGGCGCTGGAGGGCTCGGCGCCCTACCTGTTTCGCGTCGCGGGCGTCCCCACGCTCCACCACGGCCGGTTCGCACCCGACGACCGGCCCCTGCTCGACGCCGCCATCGAGGATGCGTTCGGCAAGACGCGCTCGGATAGCGGCGGCATGGTCGCCGTCGGGACGCAAACCCTCGAAATATCTCTGGACTTAGATGCCGACCTGATGCTGACCGACCTGGCGCCGATGGACGTGCTGTTGCAGCGTCTCGGGCGGCTGCACCGCCATGCCGACCGCCAGCGCCCGGCGGGGTTCGAGGCGCCCCGCGCGGTGGTGCTGGTGCCGCCGGCCCGCGACCTGGCCCCCTATCTCGACCCCAAGCGCCGCGCCGAGCGGCACGGCCTCGGCCCCGCGACGGACGGCCTGCGCGGCATCTACCCCGACCTCTTGGGCCTCGAGGCGACGTGGCGACTGCTGGAGCGAGGCGTGCTGCACATACCGCGCGAGAACCGGGAGCTCGTGGAGCTGGCGACCCATCCCGAGGCGCTGGAGGCGGTCGCGCGCGAGCTCGACACGGACGGCGGCGACCGGTGGGCGACGTTCTTCCGGAACTTGGGGGCCGGCAAGGCCTTCGACGGCCAGATCGCGGAGGCCAACGCGCTCGACATGGCGGATCCGTTCACCGGCGATGCCGAACGGTATCCCCCCCTCCCGCCGCTCGCCTTCCCCGGCCGGACCGAAGAGGGAAAGGTGCTCACCAGACTGGGCGAGGACGGCACTTTCGTCCCGCTCGCTTCGCCCGTTCCCGGCCCGTTCGGCGCGTCGGTCTCTACACTCAAGCTCCCCGGCTGGATGACGCGCGGCGACCTCGCCGAGGCCCTGGAGCGCGGCGTGGCCCCGACGCCGGACGAGGCGGCCGACGGCCCGGCCTTCACCTTCGTGCTGGGCGAGGGGCGATATCGCTACGACAGGCTGGGGCTGCATGCTACGGAGTGAGGACGGCATAAAGCTCAATCTCCATCTCCATGCTGCCATAAATTCACAACTAGTTAGAACGATACATACATTGACAATAGTCACAAATGCGGATCAGCGTACTGCTACGAAGAGAGGGCGTCCCCGCCTTCGAACGAAAAAGGGGGCTCCGGTCGTAGCCGGAACCCCCTCGGTCATAACCACGCGGCTTGGGCCACGGGTCGGGTGCTAGTCAGCACGCTTTTTATGTGAGCCCGATCAAGTCCTTCGTCAAGCCGCACGAAGGAGTGCGAGATGAGTGCACGCGAGTTCCAGTTGTATCGAGCCGCTGACGGATTTCGTTGGCGTTTGGTGACCACCAATAACCGAACCGTTGCCGATGGCGGTGAGGCCTATGTGAACGAGGCTGACTGTCTTCGGGGTATCGAGATCGTCAAGGGCGCGGCCGGCACGCCGGTGCGCCGCCTCTAAGCCTTGTGCCGGGGTCGTAAGCGACCCCGGCTTTCCCTGCCTGCGCGGGGATGGACCGTCGTTCGAACGGTACCGAGAAATGTCCGCGACCGCTTCCCCGCACGCGCGGGGATCACTCTTCGGTTGCAGCTCCCAGGCGACTCCGTGACCGTTCGCCCGGGTTTCGGGAGGGCTCATGCGCATCCGCTATATGACGCCCGGCGGCGAGCCGCGCGTGGCCGATCTGTTCGGCACGCTCGCCGCCCTTGTGCGCGACGAGGTGGACGACTTTCCTGCGCTGCGGGCGCATCAGCGGGCGCCCTGGCATGCCTTTCTCGCCCAGGTCGCGGCGTTGGCCCTACTGCGCGAGGGCACGAGGGAGCTGCCGGAGGAGGCGGGCGCGTGGGAGCGGCTGCTGCTCGCGCTCACGCCCGACCATCCGGGTGGCGAGGCTTGGCGGCTCGTGGTGGACGACTGGTCCAAGCCGGCCCTACTCCAGCCGCCGGGCATGGACCCGAAGCTGCGCAAGAACCCCAAGGCGAAGCGTGCCGAGACGCCCGACGCGCTCGACATGCTGCTGACCGCCCGCAATCACGACCTTAAGGGCGAGCGGATGCGCCACGCGGCCGATGACGCATGGCTGTTCGCGCTCGTGAGCCTGCAGACGCAGGAAGGGCAGATGGGCGCAGGCAACTACGGCGTCAGCCGCATGAACGGCGGTTATGGCGCGCGGGTCGCGTTCTCCCTGCAACCCTCCGAGCCGACGCCCGGGCGCAGCTTCGGGCGGGACGTGCGCCGACTGGCCGCCGCGACCGAGGACGCGGGCGGCATCGCCCTGATCTGGCTGGAGCGCTGGGACGGCGCGTCATCCATCCCGTTCGGCAAGCTGCACCCGCTCTACGTGGAGGTCTGCCGGCGGGTTCGGCTCATCGGGGGTGAGGACGGCATCGCGGGCGCCTTGCTCGGCAACTCGAAGGTTCCGCGCATCGCGGCCAAGGAGCGCCACGGCGTGACGGGCGATCCCTGGGCTCCCGTCTTCCATGACCGGTCGAAAGCGTGGGGCGTGAGCGCGGCGGGCTTCGGCTATCGGCAGATGACGACTTTGCTCGACGGCAAGAAGGTCCAACGGCCCCCGCTGGCGATCCCGAGCGCGGCCGACAGCAGGACCGGCCTGACGCTCGTCGCGCGTGCGGTCACGCGCGGGCAGGGCAAGACCGAAGGCTATCACGAGCGGCACGTGCGCGTGCCCCCGGCGGACGTGGGACTGATGGCGGCTGGTTCGGACCGGCTTGCCAACACGGCCGAGAAACGCACCAAGGATGCCGGCGATGCCGCGAACATCCTGCGCCATGCGCTGCGGACCCTGTTCCAGGGCGGGCCGGACGAGGTGCGCCACGACGACGATGCGACCAACGCCAAGCTCGTTCCCGACGTCCAGAGCTTCGACCGTGCGGTCGATGCCGTGTTCTTCGACGGGGCGTTCTGGAAGGCGGCGACGCAGACCGGCGAGGACGTCGCGCAAAGGCACATCCTCGCCTGGCGCGAGCGGCTTCGCGACATCGCGGGGAACATCCTGCGGGGGGGGGCGAGCGTGCGGCCCCGCGCAACGCGACGCGCCGCCACCGAGCGCTGGCGCGGGCGCGCGGCGTGTTCGACGGCCGAATGCGGTCGTTCTTAGGGGAGGGGAGCGACCGATGAGTGCCGACGCGCGTGAAGACCCCGACCCCGTGATCCCTGAGAAGGAGACGAGCGAACGGGCCGAGCGCTCGCACGTCGCCAAGCTGTCCTTCCTGTTCGTGCGGGGCGAGCGGCGCCCGCCCGATCTGTCGACGGCGCAGTCGGCGCCGCTGCGGCGCATGGATGCCGAAAACCCGGGAGCCGCCGCGGCAGCCCTGTTCGCCGCGATGGAGCTGGCCGGGCTCTCGGCTTCGCTCGGCGCGCCGGGGCGCCCCGATACACCCGACCTGGCCCGGCGTTGGGCGACCGTCGTGCAGATGATTGCGCTTCTCGCAGGCACGGGCGGCGCGCGGGCGCACGATCCCTCGCGCGAGGCGGGCCGGGCGATCCGCGCGGCGGACTATTCCGAGGCGCGGCTTATGCGGCTCCTGTCCTCGCGCGGCCCCACGCTGCGGCGGAGCGCGGTGCGGCTCGCGCGCTTCCTGGCGGCCAAGCGCGCGGGCGCGCTCGACCTGCGCCCGCTGGCCCACTTGATCCTGTGGGAGGGACGCGACGAGGAGATCGCCGAGCGCGCCCGCCTGCGCCTTGCCCGCGGCTATTACGGCGGGCGGCCCGACGACGAGACGATGAAGAGCGAGTAGAGCATGACCCAGACCGACACCGCGCCGAGCCCGCGCTTCATCCAGATCCACTTCCTGGCGTCCTACCCGGGGGCACTGCTGAACCGGGACGACGCGGGGCTCGCCAAGCGCCTGCCCTATGGCGGCGCGGTGCGGGTGCGCGTGTCCTCGCAGTGCCTGAAGCGGCACTGGCGCATGGCGGACGATCCTCGCGCGATCCATCGCATGGCGGAGGAGGCCGGCGCGGCGGCGAAGCGCTCGAAGGAAACGGTCGAGCGGCTCGTGATCGCGCCCTTGCGCGAGAATGGCGGCTTGGACGCTGAGCTGGTGGACGCGATCGAGGAGGAGTTCGTCAAGGGCGTCTACGGCAGCAAGGCCGGGGACAAGAAGTCCCGTCAGGCCCTGCTGCTCGGACGCCCAGAGATCGATCATCTGCGCGCGCTCGCCGAAGGGATCGCGCGCGAAGCCGACGACGCGAAGGACGCAAAGGAGAAGGCCGGCGCGCTCTTCAAGGAGGACAAGGCCAACTTCGCCGCTCTGCGCGCCCAGAACGCGCTCGCCCCCGGCTTGGAGAGTGCGCTGTTCGGCAGGCTCGTCACCTCCGACCCGCGCGCCAACACCGACGCCGCCATTCACGTCGCGCACGCTTTTACCGAGCACGAGGGCGAGTTCGAGCAGGACTACTTCACCGTGGTCGACGACCTAACCAAGCTCTCGGAAGAGAACGAGGAGGGCGGCACAGGGGCGGCCGGCGTGTTCGACACCGAGCTCGCCACGGGTCTCTACTACGGCTACGTCGTGGTTGACGTCCCCCTGCTGGTGTCGAACCTCGCCGGCGTGCACCGCTCCGAATGGGACGCGGCAGGCACGGACCGCGACCTCGCGGCGCGCACAGTCGAGAACCTCGTCCATCTGATCGCCACCGTCTCGCCCGGCGCCAAGAAGGGCTCCACCGCGCCCTATGCCTGGGCCGATGCCGTGCTGGTGGAGGCGGGCGACCGGCAGCCCCGCACGCTGGCCCGTGCGTTCCAGACCCCGGTGCCGCTCGGTAATGGCGAGCTGGCGGGCCGCACGGGTGCGGCCCTGCGCGACGAGCTGGCCGATCTCGACGACATGTACGGCCCAGGCGAGGCGCGCTGGCTGGCCGCGCGCGAAGCGATCGCCTTCGACGGGCCCGAGCGCATGACGCTGGCCGCCCTCGCCGCGCGGGCCGGGCGGGCCGTTCGCGACGCGCGGCTCTGATCCCGCCGTGAGGGACCACCTCGTTCTCGCGCTGGAGGCGCCCGCCCTGTCCTTCGGCGGCGAGACGATCGACAATCTGGGCGTCGTGCGCGACTTTCCCGCCCGCTCCATGATCACGGGACTGTTGGCCAACGCGCTCGGCTTCGATCGTGCCGAGGGCGCGCGGCTGGATGCGCTCCAGGCGCGGATCGTTTATGCCAGCGCGCTCGTGCGCGAGGGCGCGCGGACGCGCGACTACCAGACCGCGCGACTGTTCGAGAAGGACGTCGGCTGGACCACGACGGGCGCCCCCGAGGGACGGGCACCCAGCCCCTCCTTCACATGGGACGATGCCTACGAACGCGAGCGGGGGGAGCGCAAGAAGGCGCTGACCCACCAGCGCTTCCGCGACTACGACGCGGACGCGCGCGTGCTCGTGGCGCTGGGCCTCGCGAACGGCGAGGGCCCGGACCTGGATGCCATCGCCCGCGCCGTCGAGCGGCCCGAGCGGCCGCTCTTCGTCGGCCGCAAGCCGCATTTGCCGAGCCGCCCGCTGCTCTGGCGCGACGACGAGGGCCGCTGGCCCGTCGAGGCGGAGCACCCGCTCGGCGCGCTGGCCAGGCTTCTGGCATGCGAGGGCGCGCGCAATGGATACGCCGGCCCGACGCGCGTGCAGTGGTCGCCCTTGGCCGGCCCCGACCTTCCCGAGGGCGAGAGAGCCGCGCTCGGACCGGCCGGAGCCTCTATGCATGTCGTGGCGAAGCGCCGCCACCGCCTGGGCGACGAGCGTCGGCACGTCGCGGGCGTGCATGCAGGCACACGCCTGGTGATCGAGGGCCGAATCGTCCACGCCACAGATGCCGTCGCCATCGCCAGGGACGCGGGCCATACGCTTCCCGACCCTACCGGCGCTTGGGGCGCAGGCTGATGCACCTCGTTCGCACGCGCATCGACCGCAATGCGCTCGCCCGCTTCGCCGCCTGCGGACGCGTTCTGGACGACGATCTGGGCTACGCCCTGCACCAGGTCCTGGTGGAGCGCTTCGGTCCCGACGCCGCACCCAAGCCCTTCCGCCGGATGGAGCCCACGCGGGAGGCCCGGCTTCGCACCCCTCCGCTCCCCGGTGGCGATCGGGAGGGTTGGGACTGGCTCCTCGCCTACGCCGCCGATCCGACCGCTCTGGTCGGGACAGGTGCGTCGGTGCCCGATCCGCTCGCGAGCTGGGAGCGCGACGACATGCTGTCCGCGATCCTTCCCGAGCCGTTCGAGCGGCGTCCCATGCCCGTGGAGGGTACCGGCGCGGACGCGCGATGGACCGGTCCCGAGCGGCTGTCCTTCGAGGTCCTCGTGCGCCCCGTGCGGCGGCATGGGGCGCGCATCCGCGCGCTGCGCGCGAAGGACGGGCGCACGGACGGGCGGGACCGCAAGCTGCGGACCGGCACGGACGCGCAGCGCGGCAGCGTGGAGTTCGACGCGTTCGAGCTGGCCGTCGAGCCCTTAGACGACGACGATCCGCGAGCGCCCACGAGGGCACACGCCTACGCCGAATGGCTGGCCGAGCGCGTGGCTCCGGCCGCCGAGCTCGAGCGCACGGGCGACGAGGCGCTGCTACGCCGTTTCCGCCGTACGCGCGTCCTGCGCGGCCGTTCCGCGGCCGAGGAGCGATCCGGCAAGGGTTCCGCCAAGGGGCGGGGGCACCGCGGTCGTGGCATTGAGCAGCCCGAGGCCTTGATGGTCGGCACGCTCCGTGTGATGGACCGGCCGGCGTTCGCGGCCCTTCTCGCCCGGGGGGTCGGACGACACCGGGCCTTCGGCTTCGGGATGCTCCTTCTGCGCGGTGCTCCCGTGGCGGGGGAGTAGCCGTGCTTCTCGGACGGCTCGGGCTGGAGACCTCGCGCGTTCCGCATGCCGACCGGCACGGGCTTGTGTGGCTGGAGCGGGGCGCGCTCAAGGTCGAGGACGGGTGCCTGCGCTTCGTCTGCGCGGGCGGGCCGAGCCTGGATGCGGGCGACTACCAGCTGCCGCACCAGTCTGTCTCGACCGTGCTGCTCGGGCCGGGCTCTTCGGTCACGCACGACGCGCTGCGCCTGTTGGCACGGCACGGCTGCTGCCTGTGCGCGATCGGGGAGGGCGCGGTGCGCCTCTACACAGCCCCGCCCCTCGCCCCCGACACGAGCGCCCTGGCCCGGCAGCAGGTCGCGCTGTGGTCGGCGAAGATGAGCCGTCTCGAGGTTGCCCGCCGCATGTACGCGCTGCGCTTCGGCGAGATCGTGCGCACGCGCGACATCGAGGTGCTGCGCGGCATGGAGGGCGCCCGCATCAAGCGCGCCTACGAGCTGGCGGCCGAGCGCCACGGCGTCACGTGGCGGGGGCGCCGCTACGACCGAGCGAACCCCGACGCGGCCGATCCCCCCAACCAGGCGCTGAACCATGCCGCCGTAACCGTGCAGGCCGCCGCGGCCGTTGCGGTCGCGTCCACCGGCACGATCCCACAGCTCGGGTTCGTGCACGAGGATTCCGGGCAGTCTTTCGTGCTGGATATCGCGGACCTTCGCCGCCACGACGTGGTGCTCGATATCGCGTTCGGCGCGGCGAAGGAGGCCGAGACCTCGCAGCGGAGCGTCGACGCCCTGGTCCGGCGCCGCGCTGCCGAGGCGTTCCGCCGGCGCGGTGTCATCCCGAGCATGATCGAGGCCATCAAGTCGGTCCTGGACGCGCGCGATGCCAATGCGGCCGGCGGCGCGGACGGGGACGGAACCGGCCAACCTGTCGAGGATGGGGCATCCGAGGAGGGTGTCGCCGACGGCTTAGCCACCGACAAGGGCCTTGGGGCCGCCTCCTGATGCCCCTCGTGGTGGTCGTCACGCGCGACGTCGAGGATCGCTATCGAGGCTTTCTCGGCTCCACGATGCTGGAGGTCGCGCCGGGCGTCTACGCCCATCCCCGCATGAGCGCGGGCGTGCGCGAACGCCTCTGGAGCGTGGTCTCGGACTGGCACGCGACGCTCGGCCGTGGCAGCCTCGTGATGACGTGGGCCGAGACGCGCGCGTCCGGATCGCTCGGCCTCAAGACGCTCGGCGATCCCCCCAAGGACATCGTCGACCACGACGGCGTCCTCCTGGTCCGCCGCGCGACCAAGCCGCCGGCGTCCTAGGACTCCCGCTCTTTGACAATCGAATAGATTCAAGGCACTAAGCGCGAGAGGCTCCCCCGCATGCGCGGGGATCGACCCCGGCCTTTGAAGGTCGACTTTCCGGCTGCCTCGGCTCCCCCGCATGCGCGGGGATCGACCCCGTTTAAGGTGGAAGGTGTGGAACGGCGTCTGGGCTCCCCCGCATGCGCGGGGATCGACCCCGCGCGGCATGGCGCTGGCCTATATCGATGCCGGCTCCCCCGCATGCGGGGGGATCGACCCGCATGGCCGAGACCCTAGTGAACGACGCC